>JAQGIN010000122.1 GCA_028291125.1 Caulobacter sp. | reverse complement strand
TGGTCGAGCGGCTGGACGAGGCCGCCGACGCCGAGGGCAAGGCGATCTCGCGGGTGCTGGCGCGACAGATTCTTGAAATTGACGACGACACCTTAGAGCTTTTCGAGTGAAGTCTTGCGAGGCTGCGGGGCGTGGGTCACAACCAAGCGACCCGCCGCGAGAGCCCCTTGAGATGACCGACGCCGCGACCCTTCCCGCCGAAACCATCCTGACCGCCTCGGCCAGCCTGGCCCCGCCGCGCATCGCTCCGACCGCCGGCCTGACCGTCGATGAGGCGCTGCTGGCCTCGCCCGAGCGGTTCTTCAACCGTGAACTGTCGTGGCTGGCCTTCAACGAGCGGGTGCTGGAGGAGAGCGCCAATCCGCGCCATCCGCTGCTGGAGCGCCTACGGTTCCTGTCGATTTCGGCCAATAACCTCGACGAGTTCTTCATGGTCCGGGTCGCCGGTTTGAAGGGCCAGGAGCGCGAGGGCGTGCGGGTGGTCAGCCAAGACGGCCTGACGCCCGGCGAGCAGCTGGCGCGGGTCAACGCCTCGGCCGCCGAGCTGATGGTCGAGCAGCAGAAGATCTGGCGCGAGGTGCGGGCCGAGCTGTGGGCAGAGGGCCTCAAATTGCTCGACGCCAAGGACATAATCGGCGAGGACCGCGAGCGGGCCGAGGAGATCTTCCGCACTCGGATGTTCCCGGTGCTGACGCCGCTGGCCATCGACCCGGCCCACCCGTTCCCGTTCATCCCCAATCTCGGTTTTTGCCTGGCGCTGAAGCTGCGGCGGATTTCGGACGACAAGCACCTCTACGCCCTGGTGCCGGTGCCCAACCAGGTGCAGCGGTTCTGGGAGCTGTCGGCCGGGCCGACGGCGCGCGGCCGCAAGCGCGAGCGGCGGATCGTGGCGCTGGAAAGCTTCATCATCCTGTTCCTCGACCACCTGTTCCCCGGCTACGAGGTGGAAGGGCGCGGGCTGTTCCGCCTGATCCGCGACAGCGACCTGGAGGTCGAGGAAGAGGCCGAGGATCTGGTGCGCGAGTTCGAGGCGCGGCTGAAGAAGCGGCGGCTGGGCCGGGTGGTGCGGGTGAAGATCCAGACCACCATGCCGCAGGACCTGCGCGAGTTCATCCTCGACGGCCTGCGGGCCGAGCCCGACGACGTGGTGCTGGTCGACGGCAAGCTGGGCTTGGCCCAGATGAGCGAGCTGATCCCGCCCGACCGCCCGGACCTGAAGTTCCCGCCGTTCAACGCCCGCTTCCCCGAGCGCATCCGCGACCACGGCGGCGACTGCTTCGCCGCCATCCGCGAGAAGGACATCCTGGTCCACCACCCGTTCGAGAGCTTCGACGTGGTGGTGCAGTTCATCCGCCAGGCGGCGCGCGATCCCAATGTGCTGGCCATCAAGCAGACCCTGTACCGCACCAGCCAGGACAGCCCGATCGTCGCCGCCCTGATCGAGGCGGCCGACAACGGCAAGAACGTCACCGCCCTGGTCGAGATCAAGGCCCGCTTCGACGAAGAGAACAATCTGAAGTGGGCGCGCGATCTGGAACGGGCCGGCGTCCACGTGGTGTTCGGCTTCGTCGACTGGAAGACCCACGCCAAGCTGTCGGTGGTGGTGCGGCGCGAGGGCGAGACCTTGCGCACCTATTGCCACTTCGGCACCGGCAACTACCACCCGCAGACGGCCAAGGTTTACACTGACCTGAGCCTGTTCACCTGCGACGGGGCCCTGGGCCGCGACGGCGGCAAGCTGTTCAACTTCATCACCGGCTACGCCCGCCCCGAAGCCCTGGAGAAGCTGTCGTTCTCGCCGGAGACTCTGAAGCCGGACCTGCTGCGGATGATCCAGCACGAGGCCGACAACGCCCTAGCCGGCAAGCCGGCGGCGATCTGGGCCAAGCTCAACTCGGTGGTCGACCCGCAGATCATCGACGCCCTCTACCGCGCCAGCCAGGCCGGGGTCGGCATCGACCTGGTGATCCGCGGTATCTGCTGCCTGAAGCCCGGCATCCCTGGGCTGTCGGAGAACATCCGGGTCAAGAGCATCGTCGGCCGCTTCCTCGAGCACGCCCGCGTCATCGCCTTCGCCAACGGCGCCGAGATACCCAGCGCCCAGACCCGGGTGTTCATCTCCTCGGCCGACTGGATGCCGCGCAATCTCGACCGCCGGGTGGAATCCCTGGTGCCGGTCGAGAACCCCACCGTGCACCAGCAGGTGCTGAACCAGATCATGGTGGCCAATCTCAACGACGAGGCGCAGAGCTGGAAACTCGGCCCCGAAGGCGGCTATGAGCGGGATCCGGCCTGGGCCCGCAAGGGCGCCTTCTCGGCCCACGAGTATTTCATGACCAATCCCAGCCTGTCGGGACGCGGCCACAAGGTGAAGGACCTGCCCCGGGCCTTCGACCATGTGGGTCCGCGCCGCTAGACCAGCCCCCATGCCCTTCAAGACGCCGCGCGACGCCGCGGTCATCGATATCGGCTCCAATTCGGTCCGCCTGGTGGTCTACCGGCTGGAGGGCCGCGCCATCTGGACGGTGTTCAACGAAAAGGTGCTGGCCGGCCTGGGCCGCGACCTCGGCTCGAACGGCAAGCTGTCGCCGGACGGCGTGGTCGCCAGCCTGGCGGCCCTGAAGCGGTTCCGCGCCGTGCTCGAGGCGGTGAAACCGGCCGAGACCTTCGTCGTCGCCACCGCCGCCGTACGCGAGGCGGCCGACGGCCCGGCCTTCGTCGCCCGGGTCAAGGCCGAGACCGGCCTGTCGATGCGGGTGCTGTCGGGCGAGGAGGAGGCGCGCTACGCCGCCCTGGGCGTGCTGGCCGGGGCCCCGGACTCCACCGGCGTGGTCGGCGACCTCGGCGGGGCCAGCCTGGAGCTGGTGCGGCTGGAGCCGTCCGGCCCCGGCCTCGGCGTCACCCTGGCGCTCGGCCCGTTCAGCCTCGGTTTGGCCGACGGTTTCGACCTCGACCGCGTCCGCCGCCTGGCCGCCCAACGCCTGGCCCCGGTGGCCCAGGCCTTCAAGGGCGACAGCTTCCACGCCGTCGGCGGGGCCTGGCGCAACCTGGCACTGCTGCACATGCGGCTCTCCGACTATCCGCTGCACGTCGTCCACCAGTACGAGATCGGCCGGAGCGAGGCCCTGGACGCCGCCCGGCTGGTGGCCCACCAGTCGAAGAGCTCGCTGGACCGCATCCAGGGCATGAGCAAGAAGCGCTCGGAGACCCTGCCCTACGCCGCCGTGGTGCTGGAGACCCTGATCGAGACCCTGGACTTCAAGCGCATCGAGATCAGCGCCTATGGCGTGCGCGAGGGCCTGCTGTTCGAGGCCATGGCCCCCGGCACCCGCCGGCTGGACCCGCTGGTCGAGGGCTGCGCCTCGCTGGGGGCCCGCCAGGGCGTCGCCGACGAGCTGGGCGAGGCCCTGGAGGCCTGGCTGGCCCCGGCCTTCGACGGCCTGCCCGACCTGTTCAACGGCCGCGGCCCGATCCTGCTGGCCGCCGCCTGCCGGCTGGCCGATCTCGGGGCCAGACTGCACCCCGACCACCGCGCCGACCTGGTGTTCGAGCAGGTGCTGCGCGCCCCGATCGCCGGCCAGACCCACGCCGAGCGCGCCTTCCTGGCCGCCGCCGCCTTCGCCCGCCACGCCACCAGCTTCGATCCGCCGCAGACGTCCACGCTCGAGCGCTTGTTATCGCCGCAACAGCTGCGCCGGGCCCGGGCCCTGGGGGCGGCCATCCGCCTGGGCTGCGATCTGTCGGGCCGCAGCGCCCCGCTGCTGGTTCGCTCGCGCCTGACCCTAGACAAGACCGACCTGACCCTGACCGCCGAGCCCGGCTATGCCGACCTGCTGCTGGGGGAACAGACGGGCAAGCGGGCGGCGACCCTGGCCCAGGTGCTGGGGCTGAAGCTGAAGGTGCTGGCCTAGGGGACATGCACTCACCCCACGGCCTGTGGGATCGAAGCGCGGCGGCGGGGGTGAGTGCGTGTCCCCCTCCCTCCATCCCTCTCCCATTTCACCCCCTACGCCCGTCATTCTAGGCCTTGTGCCTAGAACCCCTCTTTCAGCCGCGTGGGAAGCGCCGCGACGGCGGCGCGCGCCGCCGTCCTCCTCCGCACCTGCGGCGGAGAAAGGGGTTCCCGCCACAAGGGCGGGAATGACGGACGTTGGGGGAGGCGGTGCGGAAAGCCGGGCGACCCGCTAGCCTACGGCGCCAGCGTCGTTCGCCCGGTGACCTCCAGCCACGCCGCCACCCCCGCCGCCGGGACCAGGCCCGCCCGCGCCCCGGGCTGCCCCCCGCCGATCCACAGCTCCACCCGCCCCGGTTCGACCTGGCGGCCGCCGGCGGCGTCGACCTGGCTGAGCGCCCGGGCGTCGAGCACGAACCGCACCTCGCGGGTCTCGCCCCGCTTCAGGACGACGCGCTGGAAGCCTTGCAGGGCGCGGATCGGGCCGCCCGCGCCCGGCCGCGACACATAGAGCTGGACCACCTCGGCGCCGTCGCGGTCGCCGACGTTGCTCACCGAGGCCCGCACCGTGGCCGCCTCGCCCGCCGCCAGCCGGGCGCGGTCGACCATCGGCTTGGCGTAGGCGAACCGTGTGTAGCTGAGGCCGTAGCCGAACGGATACAGCGCCTCGCCCGTGAAATAACGGTAGGTGCGGCCGGCCATGGCGTAGTCGCTGAACCCCGGCAGCTGGTCGGCGCTCCGATAGAAGGTCACCGGCAGCCGCCCCGAGGGGCTGAAGTCGCCGGCGATCAAGGACGCCACCGCGGCGCCGCCCTCGCCGCCCGGATACCAGGCCTCGACGATGGCCGGCAGGGCCTGGTCGGCCCAGTTGACGCTCAGGGCGCTCCCGTTCATCAGCACCAGCACCACCGGCTTGCCCAGGCCGTGCAGCGCCTTCAGCAGGGCCTCCTGCGGGGCCGGCAGGTCGAGGCTGGTGCGGTCGCCGCCGGCGAAGCCGTCGGCGTGGACCGGCATCTCCTCGCCCTCCAGCCGCGCGGTCAGGCCGCCGGCGAACACCACCAAATCCGCGTCGCGCGCCGCCGCCAGGGCCGCCTCGACGCCCTGGCTCGGCTGGCTCCAATCGAGACGCTGATCGCCGCGGTCGCCCGTCTGGATCGCCTCGACCACCAGGGCGTGGGCCTGGCCGGCCCGCAGCGCCACCGCGCCCTCCTGGGCGGCGCCCGGCGCGCCGGTCCCCCAGGCGTCGAGGATCTTCTGGCCGTCGACATAGAGCCGGTAGCCGCCGTCGGTCGCCATCCGGAACCGGTGGACGCCGGTCTGGCTCGGCACGATGTAGCCCGACCAGCGGATCGAGGTCGCGCGGTCCTGTCGCTGCGGGCGTCCCCAGGCGACCTGGACGGTCTTGCCCACGCCGATCTCGGGCGGGCCTTGCAGCGCCAGACCCTGATAGGTCTCGACCTTCAGCCCCCGCGCCCGGCAGCCGGCGTCGGCGCAGAAGATCGCCTCCGGGACCGGCGTCATCGGCGAGCCGACCAGGCCCGAGCCTTCGACGAAGGTGATCCGGGCCTGGGGGAAGCGCGCCTTGAGGCCGGCCAGCACGGTCACCGGCTTGGACGGCGTGCCGTTATAGTTGCCGACCAGGGCGTCGACGCTGTCGGCGTTGGGGCCGATCACCGCGATCCGCCGCGGCGCGGTCTTCAGCGGCA
>JAQGIN010000116.1 GCA_028291125.1 Caulobacter sp. | reverse complement strand
TGTGCAGCAGGGCGATCTGGCCGGCCGGGCCGCCAAAGCCCAGGCAGCCGATGCGCAGCCAGACGGCGACGGCCTCGCCAAAGCTGGGCGGCGCGACGGCCTCCCCCGCCCGGCTCACGCCGCCGTCCGCCAGGTCCGGCCCGAACCGCCCGCCTGGCCCAGGGCGCCGGCCAGCCAGCGCGTGGCCTCGGCGATCGCCGGCTCGACGGCCGGGGGCGCGCCGATAAGCACCATGGCGCAGCCGTTCATCTTCATCGGGTCGTGCAAGGGCCGCAGGCGCAGCTCGGCGACCAAGGCGTCGTCGGTCACCGTCTGCAGCGACCGCAGGAAGGCGTCGAAGGTCTCCAGGTCCTTCAGCGGCAGCCAGATCGCCAGCACCGCCGTACGGGCCTTGTCCAGCACCGCGCGGACGGTGGCGACGACCTGGGCGTAGTCGTCGCTGCGCTCGAACGGCGGGTCGATCAGCACCAGGGTGCGGCCGCCCTTGCCGGCCAGCGACCGGGCCGTGGCGTAGCCGTCGGCGGCGCTGGCCTGGGCGAAGGCATAGGGCTTGAGGGTGGCGCTCAGGGTGGCGAAGTCGTCGGGCCGCAGCTCGCAGGCGGTGTAGCGGTCGGTGGGCCGCAGGGCCCCGGCGATCAGCACCGGCGAGCCCGGATAGAGCGGCCCGGTCTCGCCCTTGTTCAGGCGCCGAACCGCCGCCAGCAAGGCGTCGAACACCGGCGGGGCGTCGGTGGCGGTCAGCAGCCGGCCGATCCCGGCCTGCGCCTCGCCCGACTTGCGGGCCATGTCGCCGCCCAGGTCGTAGGCCCCGGCCCCGGCGTGGGTGTCGATCACCGCCAGCGGCGTGTGGTCCTTGGTCAGGGCCGCCAGCAGGGCGAGGAGGATGGCGTGCTTCTGCAGGTCGGCGAAATTGCCGGCGTGGAAGGCGTGGCGGTAGTTCATCGTCGGCCGTCTCTCAGCAGGAACCGCGCCCCCTCTACCACGTTGCCCGAAGAACGCATTGGAGGGCGGGCGCATGGAGCAACCTCGTCGATCGACATCACCGCCGTGTGACCGTCATGCCGCGTGACGCCGGGGCGGAACAGGCCGCCGAACACAGCCTGCTGGCCTATGTCAACGATCAGGAGCAAGGCCTGAGGCGGCGCGCCGCCGGCAAGGGCTTTGCCTATGTCGACGAGGACGGCCGCCCGGTCCGCGACGCCGCCACCCTGGCCCGCATCCGCGCCCTGGCCATCCCGCCGGCCTGGACCGACGTCTGGATCTGCCCCGACCCGTACGGCCACATCCAGGCGGTGGGCCGCGACCAGAAGAGCCGCAAGCAGTACCGCTACCACCCCGACTGGCGGGCCGACCGCGACGCCCGCAAATACGACCGCATGGCCGCCTTCGGCCGCGCCCTGCCCCGGCTGCGCAAGCGGGTCGAGGCGGATCTGGCCCGTCGCGGCTTGCCGCGCGAGAAGGTGCTGGCGGCGGTGGTGCGCCTCTTGGAACTAACCCTGATCCGGGTCGGCAACGACGAATACGCCAAGACCAACAAGAGCTTTGGCCTGACCACGATGCAGAAGCGCCACCTGCGCCTGGCCGGCGGCGGGGCGGTGTTCGAGTTCAGGGGCAAGAGCGGCAAGACCCACAAGACCGGCTTTCGCGACCGCCGCCTGGCCCGCATCGTCGCCGCCTGCCAGGACCTCAAGGGCCAGCGCCTGTTCCAATATGTCGACGAGGACGGCCAGCGGCGGCCGATCGAGTCGGCCGATGTGAACGACTATCTGCGCGCGGCCATGGGCGACGACTTCTCGGCCAAGGACTTCCGCACCTGGGCCGGCTCCCTGGCGGCGCTGGAGGCGCTCAGCCAGGCCCCGCCGCCGGCCACCAAGACCGAGGCCAAGCAGGTGCTCAACACCTGCGTCAAGGCGGTCTCAAGCCTGCTCGGCAACACCCCGGCGGTGTGCCGCGCGGCTTATATCCACCCGACGGTGATCGCGGCCTTCGAGGCGGACGCCCTGCCCCGCCGCAAGCCGGCCTCATCGCGGGGCCAGGAGTTGGCGCTGCTGCGGTTGGTGGCGGCTGAACACGGCGGTCGTCGGAGCGTCTAGGCCGCCGGCGCGAGCCCCAGGCCATCCTCGTCGAAGACCTGCAGGCCGGAGGGTTTTGGCGGGGCATGGTCGCCTTCCATGCGCGCCAGGAGATAGGCCACCGCCAGCACCATGTCGGCGGCGTCATACGGCTTGGGGAGCGAGGCGATCGCCACGGTCTGAGCCGAGCTAGCTCGGCTGACCTGACCGCTGATCAGCAGGACCGGTATGCCCAGCGCCTTCAGATGCTCCGCCAGCACGATGCCATCGTCGCGTCCGCCGAGCTGAATATTGACCAGCGCCAGATCAGGCGTGCGCGTCTTGGCCACCGCCAGCGCCTCGGCGTGTCGATCAGTCAAGTCGAGAACCTGGTATCCGGCGTCCTCCAGCTCATTCTTGAGCACCATCGCCACGAGCGCTTCATCCTCGACGATCATCAAGGTCTTGCCGGTCTTGATAGCTTGCGGTGAGGTCATGGTCGTTTTCTTCTCGTCAACTGCTGATCGCGTTGGGCGCGGGCGCCGTCATGTCCTGCGGCTCGCCCGACGCTTCGGGCTCGTCGTCGACCAAGGCGATCTGCGTGTGTTCAATCGAGATCTTGGTGCCGGGGTGCTCGACGACCACCTCGACAGAGGCCTGCAACTGCTTGGCCAGCGCTTGCACGATGCTCGTTCCCAAGCCCGACTGAACCGCCGCGCCGGCCGGCATGCCGACGCCGTCGTCGCGCACGCACAAGATCCAGTTGGGACCGTTGAAATTGTAGTCGACGGTGATCTTTCCCGATCTTCCGTCCGGAAAGGCGTGCTTGAGCGCGTTGATCACCAGCTCGGTGACGATCAGGCCCAGGCTCACCGAGACCCGGGCCGCCACCACGCCGTCGCCGCCCTAGACGGTCAGTGAAATCTGCTCGACCTCCCCGATCATCGAGGCCGAGATGCTGGCGCAGAGGCTGGTGAAATAGGGATGCACCTGGACATCGCCCTCCTCGGAAAGGGAGAGCAGGCGCTCCAAGGCCGCCACGGACATCACCCGGTGGTGGGCGTCCTTGAGGTGGCCGCGCGTCTCGTCCGACTGAGTTTTTCGGGCGTTCTGAAGCAGGACGCTGGCGATGATCTGCAGGCTGTTGGCGACGCGATGACGAACCTCCTGCAGCAGCACGCCATTCTGGCGCAGCGCTTCCTCCTTCAGTTTTTCGTCGGCCCTGGCCTCCGTCACGTCCGACACCGCGACGAGGAGGCGCGTCTGGTCGAGGTCCAGATAGGTCAATCGCCTGGCCTGAACGATCAGCTGACGGACCGGCCGCCGAGGCCTCTCGAGATCCATCTCATAGGCGG
>JAQGIN010000083.1 GCA_028291125.1 Caulobacter sp. | reverse complement strand
ACCTTGGCGTGCGGCTGGAACACCACCGTGCCCTTCTGGCGGCGGGCCCGCCAGCATAGGTCGATGTCCTCGACATGCAGGAAGAAGCCCTCGTCGAAGCCGCCCAGGGCGCGGAAGTCCCAGGCCCGCACATAGAAGCAGGCGCCGGAGATGGTCGGCACGGGGGTCGGATGCAGCGGCGACGGCTCGGACTCGTGGTGGATCTCGAACCGGCGCAGCGCACGCAGGCGGGTGCTCAGATGGGTGAGGCTGAGCAGGGTGGTGACCGGCGTCACCTCGCCGCGGCGGGCCCCGCGCTGCTCGCTGCCATCGGGGTTAAACACCCGGGCGCCGACGATGCAAGGCCGCGGGCGGTCGCGGCCGGCGTCGGCCAGGGCGGCGACGCAGCCCGGCAGCAGGAAGGCGTCCGGATTGAGGAACACCAGGTCCGAGCCCTTGGCGGTGGCGGCGCCCAGATTGGCGGCGCGGGCGAAGCCGATATTGCCCTGGCCCTGGACCAGGCGGACCCGGGGCTCGTTGGCGGCCAGGACCCGCAGCCAGACGGCGACGTCGGGCGGCGAGCCGTTGTCGATGATGATGAACTCGTCGACCGTCGGCTCGGCCAGCACGTGGCTGACGCTGTCCACCAGGGCCGGGCCGGTCATGTAGACGACCATGATCAGCGACAACCGCGGGCGCGGCGGCGTCGGCGCCGGGGTGGCGAACCGGGCCTTGCTTCGCGGAAGAACAGGACTGATCGAGGCGTACATACGGAAGGCCTTGCGGTTGATCGGAGACGAGGCCAGCCCCGTCGCCCTGGTCCCACGGCGCCTGGAATCGACACCGCTTAAGCTACGTTTGAAATAGTTGCGTTAAAACTGTAGTTTCCCCAAACGCAGATCGCAAGGCCTTTCGTGGCGACCCAAAGGCGGCGATTTCACGGCAAGCTTGCATTTTCCGCGCGACAATCGGCCTCTTGTTGCGTTTTAATGCAACACGTAAGAACTGATGAGAAATCTCGCCGCGGGGGCGGGCGAAAGGTGCGCTGACAGATGTCTCGAACGGCGATGGATCCCGCCAAGGCGGCGCTGACCAAGGGCCTGCGCCGCCAGGCGGGCCGCTGGCTGAAGGCCACCCGCGAAATGGCCGGCCTGACCCAGGCGGAACTGGCCGAGAAGATCGGCCTGCGCTATTACACCTTCGTCTCCCAGGTCGAGAACGGCCTGGGCCGGGTTCCCATCGAAACCCAGGCGGCCTGGGCCGAGGCGATCGGCCTGGATCCCGGCGACTTCGCCCGCATCCTGTTGCGCTATTACGAGCCGGAATTGTATCGGCTGCTGTTCGGCGCGGTCGAGGACGACGAGACCGAGGCCCCAACCGCCGATCGGACGGCGCAAATCTGACGGTTCGCCGCGATGAACAACATCTTCCCCTTCGTTCCGAGGACCGTCGCCGGCGACTGGACGGCCGGCGAGCGCGCGCGGCTGCTGGAGCTGGCCGACCACCTGTCGGCCAAGGGCGTCCCGGTCGAGGTGGCTTTTGGTCAGACCGACTCCGGCGACCCCTGGTGCGTGGTCACCGACGAGCAGCAGGAGGTGCTGGTCCACGTGGCCCGCATCGACGGCCGCTTCGTCATCCATGACGCCGCCGTCGACATCATCCGCCAGGTCAACAGCCTGTGGGGTGCGGTGCGTCAGGTGCTGGTGGCCACCGGCGCCGAGGCGCGCGGCGAGGTGGTGGTGGCCTTCAACCCGCCGGGACGCGAGGCTCAGACCTTCCTGGCCCTGGTGATCGCCGTCGGCTTCTATCTCGAGAACCACGTGGTGGGCGGCGCGGATCCGCAATGGGACTTCGAGGTCGCCCTGCGCGACGCCCGACCGGGCGCCGATCTGCCACCGTCGGCGATGATCGCCGCCCTGCACGAAGCGGCCGACAGGCTGATCGGACGCGCGGCGGCGCCTTCGGAGGTGGAATCCTCGGATCTGGCCGCCGCCACCGCCAAGGCGCGGTCGGCCGATGTCGTCGCCCTGGCGGCGCCCGCCGAGCCGGCTGGCGTGGCCGCCCACAAGGCCACGCCCTGGGCGCCGCCCACCCCGGACGAGGCCGCCCACACCGCCGTCGCGGCGCTGTCGGTTCCGAAGCCGCAAGCCGAGGGCTTCGCGGCGACCAAGCTGGTCCTGACCGGCGGTCCCGGCGCCGACGTGCTGATCGGTGGTCCAGGCGGCGACGTGATCCATGGCGGCGGCGGTGACGACTATATCGACGGCGCGGGTGCCAAGGCCGGCGAGACCGATCAGCTGTACGGCGACGCCGGCGACGACAAGATCGTGATGGGCGAGCGGGTGGTGGCGACCGGCGGGGCCGGGGCCGACACCTTCATCGTTTTGGCGGCGCCAACCGCCAAGGCGACCACCATCCCGACCGTGGCGGCGGCCGAGCACCATCCGTCCCTGCTCGGCCTGGTGGTCGACTTCTCGACGGCGCAGGGCGACCGGGTGGTGTTCACCGCCCAGAGCCATGTCACCGTCGTCGGCTCCGTGGCGGTCACCGACGTCTGGACCGAGCGCGGCGACCACGCCGACGCGGCCACCACCACGGCCTTGGCCGGGGCGCGGGTGGGCTACGACTTCGATGGCGACGGGGTCGAGGACGGCTTCCTGCTGTTGGGCGGGGCCGACGCCAGGACCTGGAAGCCCGGCGATCCGGGCGACACCCCGGTCACGCCGGTCGAGCTGGGCCATTCCGGCTCGGTCCCCGCCGAACCGGCGCTGGTCGGACACGCTCCCTCGGCGCCGGCCGATGGCGACGTGATGCGCGGCTAGCGCCCTATCTCACCCTGTGTGACGCCCCCAAAGCCCATCATCCCCGCTTTCGCGGAGATGATGGCAAGAGGGATTAGCCCCGCACCAGCTCGCGCATGGCCTTGTCGAGGCCGTCGAGGGTCAGCGGGTACATGCGGTCGTTCATCAGCTGCTTCATCACCGTGATCGACTGGGTGTAGTCCCAGTGACGCTCGGGGGTGGGGTTCAGCCAGACGGCGCTCTGATAGATGTCGGTGATCCGCTCCATCCAGGCCGCGCCCGGCTCCTCGTTCCAGTGCTCGACGCTGCCGCCCGGATAGGTGATCTCGTAGGGGCTCATGGTGGCGTCGCCGACGAAGATCAGCTTGTAGTCGTGCGGGAACTTGTGGAGCACGTCGAAGGTCGGGATCTTTTCCACCTGGCGGCGGCGGTTGTCCTTCCACACGGCCTCGTACAGGCAGTTGTGGAAGTAGAAGAATTCCAGGTGCTTGAACTCGGTCTTGGCGGCGCTGAACAGCTCCTCGCAGAGCTTGATGTGGCTGTCCATCGAGCCGCCGATGTCGAAGAAGATCAGCACCTTGATCTTGTTGCGCCGCTCGGGGCGCAGCTGGATGTCGAGATAGCCCTTCTCGGCCGTGCCGCGGATGGTGCCGGAAAGGTCCAGCTCCTCGGCCGCCCCCTCGCGGGCGAACTTGCGCAGCCGGCGCAGGGCCACCTTGATGTTGCGGGTGCCCAACTCGACGGAGTCGTCGAGGTTCTTGTATTCGCGCTTGTCCCAGACCTTCACCGCCTTGCCGTGGCGGCTCTTGTCCTGACCGATGCGGACGCCCTCGGGATTGTAGCCGTTGGCCCCGAACGGCGAGGTGCCGCCGGTGCCGATCCACTTGCTGCCGCCCTCGTGACGCTCCTTCTGCTCGTCGAGCCGCTGCTGCAGCGTCTCCATCAACTTCTCGAAGCCGCCCAGCGCCTCGATCTGCGCCTTCTCCTCATCGGTGAGGAACTTCTCGGTCAAGAGCTTCAGCCACTCGGCCGGGATCTCGGTGGCCAGGCCGTCCTGCACCGTCTCCAGCCCCTTGAACACGTGGCCGAACACCCGGTCGAACTTGTCGAGGTTCTTCTCGTCCTTCACCAGGGCGGCGCGCGACAGGAAGTAGAAGTCGTCGATCGTGCGGTCGATGACGTCCTGGTCCAGGGCCTCCATCAGCAGCAGGTATTCGCGCAAGCTGACCGGCACCTTGGCCGCGCGCAGCTCTGAGAAGAAGTTGAGGAACATCGGTTGGAGGCTTTCGAACGGATGTTCGAGAGAATGGTGACTTCGCTCACTAGGCGCAACCGCGGTGCGTCCTTCGAGGCCCGCCGCGCGGGCGCCTCAGGAGGAGGAAGTCAGCACAGCCATCCAGATCGTCCTCGTCCTGAGGTGCGAGGCGAAGCCGAGCCTCGAAGGACGCAGGGCGCCTCTCACCCCCGCCGCAGGATGAACTCCAGATCCCGGGTCTCGCCGACCGGGAAGATGTATTCGCCGACCTTGTCGAAGCCCATCCGGCCATACAGCTTCTGGGCGCCGTGGTTTCGCGACCAGACGCCGATCCAGACGGGGCGCGGTCCGTCGCGGCCCAGCCAGGCCAGGGCGGTGTTCAGCAGCATCGAGCCGCGGCCGCCGCCCTGATGGCTCTTCAGCACATAGAGCCGCTTGAGCTCGCCGCAGGCCGAGGTGACCTCGGGGTGCGGCAACTCGCAGGAGCCGGCCAGGGCGTAGCCGATCGCCTCGCCGTCGTCCTCCAGCAGCCAGGTGGCCTTGGCGGGGTCGGCCAGGTCGCGCCGCGTCCGCTCCAGGCCGTAGGCGGAGGCCAGGAAGGCCTCCAGGTCCTCGGTTGGATAGAGGTGGCCGAAGGTCTCGGTGAAAGTGCGGGCCCCCAGCGAGGACACCATGTCGGCGTCGGCGGGCGTGGCGCGGCGGATGGTGGGGGTCATGATCAGGCGCTAGACTCGTCGGATGGAGATCGCCCTCTACACCCATCCCGACATGCTCGACCACCGTCCGGGCGACGGCCACGCTGAACGGCCGGAGCGGCTGCGGGCGGTGCTTGACGCGCTGGACGACGACCCCGGCCTGGATCTGGCGCGGCGTGACGCGCCCTTGGTCGAGGTCGAGGACCTGCTGCGGATTCATCCCCAGGCCTTCGTCGAGGCGGTGTTCGCCGCCGCGCCCGACCGTGGGATGGCGGCGCTCGACCCCGACACCGTGCTGTCACCGGGCAGTCTGACGGCGGCGCGGCGGGCGGCCGGGGCGGTGGCGGCGGCGACGCGGCAGGTGGCGGCGGGCGAGGCGAGCCGGGCCTTCTGCGCCGTGCGGCCGCCGGGCCACCACGCTGAACCGGGCACGGCGATGGGCTTCTGCGTGTTCTCCAATGTCGCCGTCGCCGCCCGCGTCGCCCAGGCGGCGGGGCTGGGGCGCGTGGCCATCGTCGATTTCGACGTCCATCACGGCAACGGCACCCAGGCGGCTTTCGAACACGACCCGACGGTGTTCTTCGCCTCGATCCACCAGTCGCCGCTCTATCCGGGCACCGGCGATCCGTCCGAGACCGGGGTGGGCAACATCGCCAACGCCACGGTGCCGCCGCACGCGCCGCGCGAGGTGTGGCGCAAGCGGTTCGAGGGACTGATGAGCCTGGTCGACGGCTTCGCCCCCGACCTGATCCTGGTCTCGGCCGGCTTCGACGCCCATGTCCGCGATCCGCTGGCCTCGCAAAGTCTGGAGGCGGAGGATTTCGCCTGGGCGACGCGGGCGATCGTCTCGGTCGCGCGGGCTCGGGCGCGGGGCCGTATTGTTTCCTCGCTCGAGGGCGGCTACGACCTAGAGGGGTTGGGGCGTTCGGCCTCGGCGCATGTTCGCGCGCTTCAGGAGGGATGAGGAGAGGGCGGTTCGCGCGACGCGCGGACTTTGAGTCTTCCAAGATCATGGCCGACGCTGTTTTCGCCGACCAAGGCGCCGCCAAGCCGCGGCCGGGGGCCATTACGTTGGCGCGCCATGGCGAGCCCGCCTTGTCGCGCAAGGTGCGGTTCAGCGGTCGCCGCTATGGCGAGTGGTGGGCGCTCTACGAGGAGGGCGGCCTGCGCCCGGGCCAGACGCCGCCGCAATCCCTGCTGGCGCTCGGCCGCCGGGCGGAGGTGATCATCGCCTCGACCCGCCGCCGCTCGATCGAGACCGCGCGGGCCGTGGCCGGCGACCGGGCCTTCGCCCAGGACGCCCTGTTCATCGAGGCCCCGCTGCCGCCGCCGCCGTGGCCGGCCTGGATCAAGATGTCGCCCAAGCTGTGGGGCTTCTTCGCGCGCTTCTGGTGGTGGTTCTTCAACCATCACGCCGGCCAGGAGAGCCGCGCCGAGGCCGAGGTGCGGGCCGGCGAGGCCGCCGACCTGCTGATCTCGCTGTCGGAGAACGGCCAGGAAGTGCTGATCCTGGCTCACGGCTTCTTCAACACCATGGTCGGCATCGCCCTGAAGAAGCGCGGCCTGCGCCAGACCGTCGACGAGGGCTTCAAGTACTGGTGCGTGAAGCGGTTCGAGCGGCCGTGACCGCCTCCGGCGTTGCCCGCCGGGTCCGCCGCCACTAGGGTGGCGTCGTTCTCTCGGAGTAGACATGACTGACGTCGCAACAGCCTCGACCGAGGACCTTTCCAGCTTGAGCTTCGAGGAGGCCTTGGCTCAGCTCGAGACCATCGTCTCGGAGCTGGAGTCCGGTCAGGCCCCGCTGGAGCGCTCCATCGACATCTACGAACGCGGCGCGGCGCTGAAGGCCCACTGCGAGAAGAAGCTCGAGGCCGCGCGTCTGAAGGTCGAGAAGATCGTCCTCGGCCAAGGCGGCGTGGTGGGCGTCGAGTCCGCCGAGTTCTCCTGATGGGCGAAGCCGCGATCTCCTTCGACGACTTCGAGAAGGTCGACATCCGCATCGGCACCGTGGTCAAGGCCGAGCCGTTTCCGGAGGCCCGCAAGCCGGCCTACCGTCTGACCATCGATTTTGGCCCCCTGATCGGCCTCCGCCGTTCTTCGGCCCAGATCACCAAACATTACGCCCTGGGCGAGCTGGTCGGCCGGCGGGTGGCGGCGGTGGTCAATTTCCCGCCGCGCCAGATCGGGCCGATGGTGTCGGAGGTCCTGTGCCTGGGCTTTCCGGACGAGGAAGGCGGCGTGGTGCTGGTCTCGGTCGATCGCGCCGCGCCAAACGGGGGAAAGTTGTTTTGATCGATCTGGAAAAGCGCATCGTCCAGGCGGCCGACATCGTCACCGTGGCGCTCGACGAGCTGCTGCCGCGCGCCGATGGTCCCGAGAGCCGGCTGACCGAGGCGATGCGCTACGCGGCCCTGGGGCCCGGAAAGCGGCTGCGGCCGTTCTTCGCGCTCGAGACCGGCAAGATGTTCGACCTGCCCGAGCGGCCGGTGCTGCGCGCCGCCTGCGCCCTGGAATGCATTCACGCCTACAGTCTGGTGCATGACGACCTGCCGGCCATGGACGACGACGACGTCCGCCGCGGCCGACCGACGGTGCACATCCAGTACGACGAGGCCACCGCCATCTTGGCCGGCGATTCGCTGCAGACCGCCGCCTTCGAGATCATGGCCCACCCCGACACCCACGACGACGGCAACATCCGCTCGGAACTGGTGCGCAAGTTGGCCATCGCCTCGGGGGCCAAGGGCATGTGCGGCGGCCAGATGATCGATCTGCTCGGCGTCCGCGACGACTTGGGGGCCGTGGCCCGCATGCAACGGCTGAAAACCGGGGCCCTGATCGCCTTCGCCTTCGAAATTCCGCTGATCATCGCCCGGGCCAAGGATTCCGAGCGTTCGGCCCTGATGGGCTTCGCCCAGGACCTGGGCCTGGCCTACCAGATCGTCGACGACATCCTCGACGCCGAGGGCGACGAAGCGGTGCTGGGCAAGGCCGCGGGCGGCAAGGACGCCGCCAAGGGCAAGGCCAACTACGTCACCCTTCTGGGCCTCGACGCGGCCAAGGAACGGGTCAATCTGCTGGCCGCCCAAACCAAGTCCCACCTCGACATTTTTGGCGAACGCGCCGCTCATCTTCGTCGCAGCGTTGATTTCGTGCTGGACCGACGCAACTGACCGCGCTTTCTTCGGACATGCCTAAGGTGACCCCCCTGCTCGACAAAGTCCGCACCCCCGCCGACATGCGCGGTTTCTCGGTTCCCGAGCTGAAGCAATTGGCCGCCGAGGTGCGAGCGGAAACCATCGACGCCGTCTCGGTGACAGGCGGCCATCTGGGAGCCGGCCTGGGGGTGGTGGAGTTGACCGTCGCCCTGCACCACGTGTTCGAGACGCCGCGCGACATCCTGATCTGGGACGTCGGCCACCAGGCCTATCCGCACAAGATCCTCACCGGCCGCCGCGACCGAATCAAAACCCTGCGCCAGGGCGGCGGGCTGTCGGGCTTCACCAAGCGGGCCGAGAGCGAATACGACCCGTTCGGCGCGGCCCACGCCGCCACCTCGATCTCGGCCGCCCTGGGCTTCTGCGCCGCGCGCGACCAGAAGGGCGACAACAACAAGGTCGTGGCGGTGATCGGCGACGGCTCGATGAGCGCCGGCATGGCCTATGAGGCGATGAACGCCGCGGCCGACACCACCAAGCAGCTGATCGTTATCCTCAACGACAACGACATGTCGATCGCCCCGCCGGTCGGCGGCATGAGCGCCTATCTGGCCGCCCTGGTCTCCGGCGGCGCCTATCGCCGCGTGCGCAAGCTGGGCAAGAGCGTCGCCGAGCACCTGCCGCGCCCGGTGCGCCAGGCGGCCCGCAAGGCCGAGGAATACGCCCGCGGCATGGTCACCGGCGGCACCTTCTTCGAGGAGCTGGGCTTCCACTATGTCGGCCCGATCGACGGCCACGACATGGACGCCCTGGTCGCGGTGCTGAAGAACGCCCGCGAGTTCGAGGACAAGCCGGTCCTGGTCCACGTCGTCACCCAGAAGGGCAAGGGCTACGCCCCGGCCGAGAACGCTGCCGACAAGCACCACGCGGTGGTCAAGTTCGATGTCGTCACCGGCCAGCAGGCCAAGGCCGCCGCCGGCCCGCCCAGCTACACCAAGGTGTTCGCCACCGAGCTGATCAAGCAGGCCGAGCGCGACGACAAGATCGTCGCCATCACCGCCGCCATGCCCTCGGGCACGGGCCTGGACCTGTTCGAGAAGCGCTTTCCCGAGCGCACCTACGACGTCGGCATCGCCGAGCAGCACGCGGTGACCTTCGCCGCCGGCCTGGCCGCCGACGGCATGAAGCCGTTCGCGGCGATCTATTCCACCTTCCTGCAGCGCGGCTACGACCAGGTGGTGCACGACGTCGCCATCCAGCGGCTGCCGGTGCGCTTCGCCATGGACCGGGCCGGCCTAGTCGGGGCCGACGGCCCCACCCATGCCGGCACC
>JAQGIN010000033.1 GCA_028291125.1 Caulobacter sp. | reverse complement strand
CAGGCGTCCATCCGCTTCCGCCACCAGCCAGGGCAGGCCGAGCGCCAGCACCGCCTGCAGCCGCGCCGCCATGTCCGCGGCGGTCGGCGGCGTCTCCTCGAAGGTGGCCACGCCGTGAAGCACATGGTGCGCGTACAGAGCCGCCATGGCCTCGGCGTCCTCGGCTGTGGCCCAACGGACGATCATGACTGCTGCTCCCAACCCTTGTCGGCGGCCCAGACGGCGAAGGCGTAATCCAGCGCGATCTCCTTCAGGAACTCGAACCGGCCCGAAGCGCCGCCATGCCCGGCCTCCATGTTGATCTTCAGCAGGATCGGGTCGCCGCTGGTGGTGTGGTCGCGCAGCTTGGCGGTCCACTTTTCTGGCTCCCAATAGGTGACGCGCGGGTCCGACAGGCCGCCGGTGGCCAGCACGGCCGGATAGGGCTTGGCGGCGACATTGTCGTAGGGCGAATAGCCGGCGATGTAGTCGTAGGCGGCCGCGTCCTCGATCGGATTGCCCCATTCGGGCCATTCGGGCGGGGTCAGGGGCAGGCTGACGTCGCTCATGGTGTTGAGCACGTCGACGAACGGCACCGCGCCGATGATCCCGGCCCACAGCTCGGGCCGCAGATTGGCGATCGCCCCCATCAGCATGCCACCGGCCGAGCCGCCATAGGCCACCGTCCGCTCCGCCGCGCCGTAGCCGGCCGCGTGCAGGTGCTCGGCGCTGGCGATGAAGTCGGTGAAGGTGCTTTGCTTCTTGAACTTGCGGCCGTCGAGGAACCAGCCGTAGCCCTTCTCCGAACCGCCGCGGACATGGGCGGTCGCCCAGATCCAGCCGCGGTCGACAAGGCTGAGATTGCGGATCGAGAACGACGGATCCATCGACATGCCGTACGAACCGTAGCCGTACAGCAGCAGCGGGGCCGAGCCGTCCAGCGGCGTGCCCGCCTTCATCAGCACGGTGATCGGCACCTCGGCCCCGTCGGGGGCGACGGCGTAGAGCCGCTTGGTGACATAGTCCGCCGGGTCGTGGCCCGAGGGGATTTCCTGGGTCTTGCGCAGCACCTTGTCGCCGGTGGTCATGTCGTAGTCGAACCACTGTCGCGGCGTGGTCGGCGACTGATAGACATAGCGCAGGGTCGGGGTGGCGAACTCGTAGCCGCCCTCGACGCCCAGCACATAGGCCTCTTCCTCCATCAGGATCGGCTTCTCGACCCCGGTGGCGCGGTCGGTGATGACGATGCGGGTGTTGGCGTTGACCCGCTCCATGCGCACCAAATGATCCTGGTAGGCGGCCAGGCCGGTGATGAATCGTCCCGGCCGGTGGGGCACGAAGTCGCGCCAGTGAGCGCGGCCGGGCGTCGCCACGGGGGCCTCGACCAGCTTGAAGTCCAGCGCCTCGTCGGCGTTGGTCAGGATGATGAAGCGGTCGTCCCAGTGCTCGACCGAATAGCGCAGGCCCGGCGTGCGCGGCTCGACCACGGTGGGGGCGGCGGTGGGATCGCTCGCCGGGATCAGCAGGGTCTCGGAGGTCTCGTGGTCGCCGGCGCTGATGGTGATGAAGGCGTCCGAACCGGTCACCCCGACGCTGACGAAGAAGCCGTCGTCGGGTTCGTCATAGACCAGCACGTCGTCGGCCCGGCCGCCGCGAGCCGGGCGGCGGTAGATCTTGTCGGAGCGGCCGTTGTCGTCGCGGTGGGTCCAGAACAGCCACGCCGAGTCGGGTGACCAGGCGAAGTCGCCGGTGCTGCTTTCGACTGGCTCGGGCAGGATCTCGCCGCTGGCCAGGTCCTTGACGTAGATGTGGTGCACTTCCGAGCCCTGGGCGTCCTCGGCATAGGCGAACAGCTTGTGGTCGGGGCTGTGGTCGGCGGCGCTGACCTGGCTGTAGGCCTTGCCCTTGGCCAGGGCGTCGGCGTCGAGCAGGATCTCTTCACTCTCCGCCGATCCGCGCGGCCGGCGGGCGAAGATCGGATGCTGGCCGCCGAGGTTGAAGCGCGAATAATAGTCCCACGGGCCGTCGGGGGCGGGGACCGAGGCGTCGTCCTCCTTGATGCGACCCTTCATCTCCGCGAACATCGCCGCCTGCAGCGGTTCGGTCGGAGCCAGCATCGCCTTCACATAGGCGTTCTCGGCGACCAGGTGATCCTTGACCTCGGCCTTGATCAGGCTGGGGTCGCGCAAAACCTTCTGCCAGTCGTCGTCCTTCATCCAGGCGTAGTCGTCGGTCCGCGTCCGCCCCAGCTGGGTGATCCGCTGGGGGACCTTCTTGGCGACGGGGGGAACGGGGCGGGCGGCGGAGGATGAGGACATGGACTTCCCGGGAATAAGCTCAGGCACACAGTTAGGGGCGAGCGCCGCGCGCGTCATCATTTGGCGCCGGTTCGCGATGACATTTCCCTCCGACCGTCGGACGAAGGGTTGATCAAGTCCTACCGGCCGATGCGTCACAAAGCCAACTTGTGCGGTGCGGCAAGCATGGCAAAGTCAATGGACGCCCCGACTCGGGCGCGGCGAGAGGATGTCGATGGCGTGGGACCTATCCGTCGATCTGATCCAGGCGACGGTTCAGCTTGAGCAGCCGCTCGGCGACGGGTCGCGCACGGTCGGCACCGGGTTCCTGATCGAGGATCCGACCCCGGACGGCCGTCCGCGCACCATCCTGGTCACCGCCGCTCACGTGTTCGACAAGATGCCGTCCGCCTCGGCCCGCATCGGCTACCGCATCCAGGACAAGGACGGGGTCTGGCGCTACGACCCCCACACCCTGAAGATCCGCGACGGCGACCACCCGCTGTGGACCAAGCATCCGACCCGCGACATCGCCGCCATCGCCATCGAGGCCCCGCCTGCCTTCGCCAAGGCCGCCATTCCCCTGGCCTGGCTGGCTCAGGACGACACCTTCAGCAAATACAGCCTCGGTCCCGGCGACGAGATGATGGCCCTGGGCTTTCCGCGCGGCTTGGCGGCCAATCCGGCCGGCTTCCCGATCCTGCGCTCGGGCCGGGTGGCCTCCTATCCGCTGGCCCCGGCCAGCGTCTTCCCGACCTTCCTGATGGATTTCAGCGTCTTTCCAGGCAATTCCGGCGGGCCGGTGTTCATGGCCGAGGGCGCGCGCCGCCGGCCGGGCTCGACCGAGAGCCAGGAGGTGCAGTTCGTAGCCGGCATGCTGACCCAGCAGGTCGAGCTGTCGGGCGAGCGCCTGGAGATCGGCATCGTCACCCACGCCAAATACATCCGCGAGACCGTGGCCCAGCTCGACGCCCCGGTCGGGCCGCCGGTGATCCAGGCCGGCCCCGCCAAGACCGCGCCGGGGGTGGTCGCCGTCCAGGGCGTGGCCGCCGCGTCGGCGGGGCCCTAGAGGACCGGGATCCCAATAGAGAGCCCGTCGCGGGGATGATGGCTAAGGGAGGAGCGGGCGCCCCTCCCTACGCCCCGTAAATCACCGACAGCGTCTCGGCCACGCAGGCGGGGCGGTCCTCGCCCTCGATCTCGATCGTGCATTCGTTCTTCATCTGCAGGCCGCCGGACTTGGCCTCGACCGCCAGCAGCTTCTGGCGCATCCGCACGCGCTTGCCGACCCGCACCATGTTGGTGAACCGCACCTTGTCGCAGCCGTAGTTGATGCCGCGGGTGACGCCGGTGACCCGCAGGATGTCGGCCCCCAGGAACGGAATCAGCGACAGGGTCAGAAAGCCGTGGGCGATCGGGCCGCCGATCTCGCGGGTGGCGCGCTCGACGTCGACATGGATCCACTGGTGGTCGCCGGTGGCCTCGGCGAACTGGTTGACCCGCTCCTGGGTGATCTCCGTCCAGTCCGAGACGCCGATCTCCTGACCGACCAGGCTGGCCAGATCGCCATACGCGACGTGTTTCATGGGTTTCCTCCAAACGCTTGTTTGAGTGATCCCATGGCCGCGCGGCTGGGGCAAGCGCTAGGCGGCGCGGGACGGCATGGTGAAGGTGAACCGGGTCTCCGCCGCGTCCGAGGCGACCGTCAGCGCTCCCTCATGGGCGCGGGCGATCTCCGAGGCGATATAGAGCCCCAGGCCCAGGCCTTCCTGGTGCGGCCGGTGGGCGGCGCGGGTGAACGGCTGGAACAGGCCGCGCAGGGCGGCCGGCGGGATCGGTGCGCCGCCGTTGGCGACCGACAGTTCGAACACCCCGTCGGCGGCGCGGGCCCGCACCCTCACCGGCGTCTGGGCGGAGCCGTGGGTCAGGGCGTTGGCCAGCAGGTTGGACAACAGCTGCGCCACGCGCCGGCTGTCGCATTCGACCGGTTCGGCCAGCGCGATGTCGATCTCGATCCGGCGGTCCGTATGGCTGGTCTTCAGTTCGGCGACGACATGGGTCAGCACCCCGGCCAGGTCGGAATCGCCGCGCCGTTCCATGTGGAAGCCGCCGCCCAGGCGCACCCGGGCCAGGTCCATGACGTCGTCGATCAGCTCGGCGGCCCGCCGCACGCTCTTCTGCACCAGGCCGGCCAGCGTGACGGCCCGCTCGTTCAGCGGCGTCTTCAGCAGCAGCCGCACGCCGCCGTCGATCGAGGCCAGCGGATTGCGCAGGTCGTGGCCGAGGACGGCGATGAACTGCTCGCGCAGCTCGGCCGTCTCGCGGGCGTCCAGCAGCGCCGCCTCGGTGCGCGCCATCCGCTCCTGGGCGTCGAGATGGCCGCCGATCAGCTGGGCGAACAGCTCGAACATCGCCAGGGCCTGGGAGTCGCGCAGCTTGGCCGGGCGCGGGTCGATGGCGCACAGCGTGCCGAAGAACGCGCCGCCATATTCGATCGGCACCGAGATATAGCTCTGCAAGCCATAGAGCCTGGGCGTGTGGTGGTTGGCAAACAGCGGGTCCTCGGCGACGTTGTCGATGACCACGGCCTGCCCGCTCTGGCGGATCTCGTGGCAGATGGTGGTCGTCAGCTCCAGCTCGCCGCCGGGGACCAGGCCGAAGGCGATCTCGTCGCGGACGGCGCAGGCCACCCACTTCTCGTCGGTGACCCGGGCGACGGCGGCGAAGCCCATTCCGGTCGTGCGGCACATGACCTCGAGAATCTTGGGCACGACGTCGATGCGGGCGATGGCCGCCACATCGTGGGCGATCGAATTCATGAGTCTCACCAAGCTAGGGCGTGACCCTATAGCATCCCCATCGCCCGTCTATTGGCGGCCACCCGACGCAGGGTCGAACGGAGCGGGCGTCCCGCCGCGGCTTGCGGGGGGCGGGGATTTTCCGCAAGTTGGCGCCAACCATACGACTGTTTGAAATCGCGGGAGGCGCGCCATGGCCCAGCCGAGCTTCGAGACCCTGATCTACGCCGTCGAGGACGGGGTGGCGACGATCACCCTCAATCGCCCCGACAAGCTCAACGCCTTCACCGCCGCGATGATGCGGGACCTGCTGACGGTGTTCGACCACACCGACGCGGACGACGCGGTGCGGGCGGTGATCGTCACCGGGGCCGGCCGGGCGTTCTGCGCCGGGGCCGACCTATCGGCCGGCGGGGCCACCTTCGACCGCACCGCGCCCCAGGCCCTGGAGCGCGAGGAGGGCAAGGTCGGCGACCTCTATCGCGACGGCGGCGGCCGCGTGACCTTGCGGATCTATGACAGCCTCAAGCCGGTGATCTGCGCGGTCAACGGCCCGGC
>JAQGIN010000022.1 GCA_028291125.1 Caulobacter sp. | reverse complement strand
CGCGCCCCGCCCGGCCCGGTCCAGCGCCGCGAACTCGTCGTCCGACAGGGTGATGTCGGCGGCGGCGACATTCTCCTCCAGGTGCGAGACCTTGGAGGTGCCGGGGATCGGCAGCATCACCGGGCTGCGCTTCAGCACCCAGGCCAGAGCGATTTGGCTGGGGGCGGCGCCGTGGGCCTTGGCGATGGAGTCGAGCACCGAGCCGGGCTTGGCCAGGTCGCCGGCCGCCAGCGGGAACCAGGGGATGAAGCCGATGCCGTGGGCCTGGCAGTAGTCGAGCACGTCCTCGCTGCCGCGATCGACCAGGTTGTAGCGGTTCTGCACGGTGGCCACCTTGAACACCTTGGAGGCGGCCTCGATGTCGGCGACGGAGACCTCGCTGAGGCCGGCGTGGCGGATGATCCCGTCGTCCAGCAAGCCCTTGATGGCCCCGAACTGCTCGTCGCGCGGCACCTTGGCGTCGATGCGGTGCAGCTGCCACAGGCCGATCTGCTCGACCTTCAACCGCCGCAGGCTCTTGAGCGCCTGCTGACGCAGATATTCCGGACGGCCAACCTGCTGCCACTGGTCGGGACCGCTGCGGGTCAGGCCAGCCTTGGTGGCCACCAGCAGGCCCTCATAAGGGGCCAGGGCCTCGGCGATCAGTTCCTCGGAGACGTCGGGGCCGTAGGAATCGGCGGTGTCGATGAAGTTGACGCCCAGCTCGGGCAGGCGGCGCAGGGTGCGCAGCGCCTCGGCCCGGTCGGCCGGCTCGCCCCATATGCCGCGGCCGGTGATGCGCATGGCGCCGAAGCCCAGGCGATGGACGGGGATGTCGCCGCCGACCTTGAAGATTCCGGACTGCGCGGCGTTCGGATGGCTCATGATCATACCCTCGAAGGACCGAGCCTCGCGCTCGCCGACCCCTAGATAGGGCGTCGCACGGCGATTGCGCCCCCTACCCCGTCACCGATCCCACGGAAACGCTAAGGTCGGCGCATTGGCGTGCCGTTTCATCTTCAGCGTCAGACGCGCGCCTGCCCCGGGCGCCAAACGCACGGTGAAGGCCGAGGCGTCGACGGCCGCCGGCGGACCGCCGTCGGTCGCCACGCTGACCACCTGGTGCTCGCCATAGCCGCCGCCCTGCACGGTCACGGCGCGCGGCGTCACCTGGTTGAGATTGACCAGGATCACGGTGGTGGCGTCGTCGCTCAGGGTCTCGACCAGGGCGGCGACGTCGTCGGGCACGCCGGCGCGGCGGCGCTCCGGATCGAAATAGCGCAGGCGGGCATAGAGCGGCGCCCCGCCCTGCGACGGCGAGGTCGACGACCAGGACGGCCGGGCGATATGGATGCCGCCCTGCATCAGGTGGATCAGGGCGTCGACGCTGGCCGGGTTGATGTCCAGCGCCGCGTCGGCCAGGCGGGTGTCGGGGGTCGAGCGGTCGTCGCGCTGGGCCTGGGCCTTGGCGCGGACCTGGTCGAGGTCCTTGCGCAGCGCCTTGGCCGGGAAGCCCGGATCCTTGCCGTCCAGATAGGTCAGCCACGGATGGTCGGCGGCCCGGGCCCGGTCGCTGGCCTTCATCGACAGGTACCAGATCTCCAGGCCGTTCAGCCGGTACTCGCCGGGCGCGTAGCCGTACCAGCCGTCATCGCCGTACATCCGCGGGGTCATGACCTTGCCGTCGACCGTCTTCTTCTGGGCGTTGATGACGTCGGCCTGCTTGCGCCAGACGTCCAGGTACTTGTCGTCGCCGGTCAGCAGATAGGCGTTCATGAAGCCGACGATGGCGCGGGGCACGCGGTTGCGGTCCTCGCGCTTGCCGGTCTGGGGCACCTTGGGGCTGAAGCCCCAGCCATAGACCCCGCCCCACCACTTGCCGTCGGTGGCGCCCCCGATCTTGCCGTCCAGCCCGATATTGCTGGGCAGCACCCCGCCATTGGCCTTGGCCCGCTGCGACCAGGCGTCGACATAGCCCAGCAGCCAGTCGCGGTACTTGGGCTCGTGATCGAGCATATAGGCGTTGAGCACCAGGCTGGTGGCCTGCAGGTTCAGCGGCCCGTCGCCGATGACGTCGGTATATTCGTCATAGTGATGCAGGGTCTCTTCGTAGGTGCGCTCGCCGTGCTCCATGAAGAAGCGGTCGCCGACCTCGAACGGGTCGCCGGCCCAGTCCAGCGGCGTGGCCTTGCGCAGCATCGGCCCGCGGCTGCCGGTGATCATGCTGCGGATGATCTTCAGCTTGGGGTCGTAGTTCGGCGCGCCCGGGTCCTCGTTCATATAGAAGCCGGAGAAGCGCTTGACCCGGTCGCGGTAGCGCGGGTCGCCGGGGTCGGACAGGCCCAAGAGGTTGAACACCGACAGCCCCTCGGAGAGGTGCTGCCAGTCGGTCATGACCGGGAATTCCTTGTAGTACATGCCATCGCGGGCGAACGGCACGTCCTTGGTCTTGGCCAGGGTGTACTGGCGGACATTGCCCTCGAAGGCCTTCTTGGACAGCTCCAGCAGCCGGTCGCTGGCCCCCAGGGCGTGCAGGGTCGGCCAGTCGTTGAGGTTCTCGATGGCGTCGTCGGGGCCGTCATTGGCGCCCCAGCGCTCCATGGCCAGCAGGAAGCCGCGGTCGTCGAAATAGCGGGCGAAGAACACCTCGCAGGCCTCGGCGTTGGCCTTCAGCAGTTCACGCTCCAGCAGCGCCCAGTCGGGCGGGGGCATCGGCGTCTTGATCTCCAGCGTGGCGGCGGACGCGGCCCAGGCCGGGGCGGCGGCGACGGCCAGCAGCAGGGCCGAGGCGGTGCGCAGGAAGCGGCGGCGGCTGGTCATCATCGCTCTCCCGCTCAGGCCGGTTTCAGCACGAGGCGCTGGATCTTGCCGACGATCAGGAAGTAGGCGGCGATGGTGATCAGACAGTGCGCCCCGACGAAGATCAGCGCCCCGTCGAACGAGCCGGTGCCCTTGACGATGTAGCCGATGACGATCGGGGTGACGATGCCGGCGATGTTGCCGAAGGTGTTGAAGATCGCCCCGGTCACCCCGGCCATCTCCTTGGGCGAGGTGTCGGCCACCACCGCCCAGCCCAGCGAGGCCACGCCCTTGCCGAAGAAGGCGGCGGCCATGATGACGATCACCAGCCATTCCTGTTCGACATAGTTGCAGGCGATGATGCAGGTGGCCAGGATCATGCCCAGCAAGAGCGGGGTCTTGCGGGCGATGGTCAGCGAGCCGGTCTTCTTCAGCAGGGCGTCGGAGATGACGCCGCCCAGCAGGCCGCCAGCGAAGCCGCACAGGGCCGGCAGGGCGGCGGTGAAGCCGGCCTGCAGGATCGACAGGCCGCGCTCCTTGACCAGATAGATCGGGAACCTGGTGACGAAGATATAGGTCAGCACATTGATGCAGTACTGGCCCAGATAGACGCGCAGCAGCATGCGGCTGGTCAGCACCTGCTTGACGTTGGTCC
>JAQGIN010000018.1 GCA_028291125.1 Caulobacter sp. | reverse complement strand
GCAGCTTCTGAACGCTGGTGTCGCCGATGCCGCGCTTGGGAACATTGACGATGCGCTCGAAGGCCAGGTCGTCGTCGGGCGACTGGATCAGCCGCAGATAGGCGTGGGCGTCGCGGATCTCGGCTCGTTCGAAGAACCGCGGGCCGCCGACCACCTTGTAGGGGATCTGCAGCATCACGAAGCGCTCTTCGAAGGCCCGCATCTGGAACGAGGCGCGCACGAGGATGGCCATGTGGCTGTATTTGCGGCCGGCCTTGTGGGCCCGCTCGATGTCGTCGGCCACCAGCCGGCTCTCGGCCTCGCCGTCCCAGACGCCGCGGACCATGACCTTCTCGCCGCCGGTCGCCTCGGTCCACAGGGTCTTGCCCAGCCGGCTCTTGTTGGCGTCGATCAGGCCCGAGGCGGCGGCCAGGATGTGCTCGGTGGAGCGGTAGTTGCGCTCCAGCTTGATCACCGTCGCGCCAGGGAAGTCGCGCTCGAAGCGCAGGATGTTATCGACCTCCGCCCCGCGCCAGCCATAGATCGACTGGTCGTCGTCGCCGACGCAGCAGACGTTCTGCCGGCCCTGGGCCAGCAGCCGCAGCCACAGATACTGGGCGACGTTGGTGTCCTGGTACTCGTCGACCAGCACGTATTTGAACCGCCGCTGGTACTCCTCGAGGATGTCGGGATTGGACGTGAACAGGGTGATGTTGTGCAGCAGCAGGTCGCCGAAGTCGCAGGCGTTGAGGATCCGCAGCCGCTCCTGGTACTGCCGATAGAGCAGCTGCCCCTTGCCGTTGGCGAAGTCGCCGCCCTCGGCGGCCGGCACCCGCTCGGGCGTCCAGCCGCGGTTCTTCCACTGGTCGATCAGGCCCGACAGGGCGCGCGGCGTCCAGCGCTTGGCGTCGAGGTTCTCGGCCTCGATCAGCTGCTTGAGCAGGCGTTCGACGTCGTCGGTGTCGACGATGGTGTAGTTGGATTTCAGCCCCACCAGCTCGGCGTGGCGGCGCAGGATCTGGGCGGCCACCGAGTGGAAGGTGCCCAGCCAGCGCAGGCCCTCGGCCTGGTCGCCGATGATGTGGGTGATGCGTTCCCGCATTTCCCGGGCGGCCTTGTTGGTGAAGGTGACGGTCAGCAGCTCCCAAGGCCGGGCGCGACCGGTGGCCAGGATGTGGGCCAGGCGGGTGGTGAGCACGCGGGTCTTGCCGGTGCCGGCCCCGGCCAGCACCAGGACCGGCCCTTCGGTAGCCTCGACCGCCGCCCGCTGTTCGGGATTGAGGCCGTCCAGATAGTTGGCGACAGGCCCAGGCGGACCCGAGGCGCGGGCCAGGTCGGAGATGCGCGGGGCGGGGAGGTCGGTCGAGTCGGGGCCGGGGAACATGGAACATATGTAGCACGCCGGCGGCCGGACTTAAGGCCTTCGTCGATGCGGCTCAGGAACCTTCGCCGCGCCGCGCCCGTTCTGAGCCTAAGCACATGGGAGAACAATCATGGCTGAAGACACGGGCAAGAGCGGCGGCAACAGCGGTCTGGCGTTCATCGTCGGGGCGCTGGTGGTGATCGTCGCGGTGCTAGCCTTCTTCATGTATTCCGGCGGCTTCACCCAGAAGAAGTCGGTCGACGTCAACGTTTCCGCCTCGGCGCCCAAGCTGCCCGACGCGCCCAAACCCTAGGCCGCCATGGCTAGGACCGAAGCGCGCGGCCGTTTCTCGCCGCTGTTCGTCTGGCTGATCATGGCGGTGATCACCGTCGGCCTGGTGCTCGGCTGGCTGGGTCTGCGCGACGGCCTGCGCCTGCCGCGCGGTGTCGACGTGGCGCTGCGCTTGCCGGGGCCGCCGCACTTCACGCCCCCGCCAACGCCCGAGCCCTTGCCCCTGCCTGGGCCCCCGAGGGTCTAGCCCCGGGCCCGCGCCAGGGCGAACACCCGGCAGGCCGAGGCCAGCGGGCGTTCGCCGCGGGTGGCGTCGATCCGCTGCACCAGGCCGGCCAGGCTGAGGCCGTCGGCCGCCGCCGCGTCGTCCAACATCGCCCAGAACTCCGGCTCCAGGGCCAGGGAGGTGGCGTGGCCGACCAGGTTGATCGAACGCTTCTTGAGACCAGCCATGGCGTGCGCGACTTCGCCTCTTGATAAAAAATGACGCTGTGTCATCTTTGTGAAGACGCCAGGAGCACGTCCGATGAACGCCCTAGCACAAGGTCTCGACAGCCGCACCGCTCGCCCGCCGAGCCGGGGGCGGCGCGACGCCTTCCAGCTGCAGCCGGTGCGGGCGTTGAGGGCCGTCCGTCGGTTGATCGCCGACAAGGAGGACACCGCCCAGGTGTTCGAAATCATGCGGGCCCTGTCCGGCGACGCCATCCCGCGCGGCTATCGCCGGCTGTTGTCGACCCCCGAGGGCGGGGTCATCGCCTATGAGCGCGACGAGTTCGCCGACCGGCTGTCGGATCCGGCGTGGCTGGCCGAGTTCGGCCCCGGCACGGTGGGCGCCGCCTATCGCGCCTTCGTCGCCCCGCGCGGCCTGACCGCCGAAGGCCTGGCGCAGGAGAGCCGCAAGGTCGCCGAGTCCGATGTCGACGCCGCCCATCCGCTGGCCTGGTACGCCCGCCGCATGCGCGACGTGCACGACGTCTGGCACGTGCTGACCGGCTACCAGACCGACGCCCTGGGCGAGGTCTGCGTGGTGGCCTTCTCCTACGCCCAGACCCGCAGCCTCGGCTTCGCCGCCATCGCCATCGCGGGCGCGCGGCAGTTTTCCAAGGCCCGCAACGGCCAGCCCTATCTGAAGGCGGTGCGCGAGGCCTGGCGTCATGGCCGTCAGGCCGCCTGGCTGCCGGCCGTCGACTATCCGGCCCTGTTCGCCGAGCCGCTGGAGGCGGCGCGGGCGCGGCTCGGCGTCCGCCCGAACGCGATCTATCAGAGCATTCCGCCGGAGAAGCGCGACCGGCTGCCGGACGTCTAGGCTCTCACTCGTCGCGCTTGGCCCCGTCCAGGGTGCGCGCCAGCTTCTCGGCCCGCGCCGCTTCCAGCGTCTTGTCGGCCTTGGAGCGGCCGAACTTGGCGCGGTTCTCCGCGGCGACGGCCTTGTCGGCGGTCTTGGCCTTGGCCTTGCGGGCCCGGTTGAGGTTGAGGATCTCGGCCATGGCGGCGCTTGGCTCCGGCGATCGGGGGTCTTCTCAGAGTGATAGCCACAATGCCGGCCGCCGAAAAGCGCGGGCTGGCTTGTTGAACCACACCGGCTCCCAACCGTTTCTTCGTCCATGGGCCCGGGGCTCGATGGACGGAGAAGGTCACATGCAACAAGCGACGGAAATCCGCGAGCACATGGAAGTCGTCGGCTCGGACGGTGGCCATGTCGGCCGGGTCGACCACGTGGTCGGCGTCGAGATCGAACTGGCCAAGCTCGACCTGAGCGGCGGCCTCAAGCACCATCTGATCCCGCTGACCTGGGTGGAGATGGTCGACGACAAGGTGCGGCTGAACCTGACCCAGGACCAGGCCAAGGCCAGCTGGCGCGAGAAGCACTAAGGCCGGCTTGACACCCTAGCCGACGCGAACGATCCCTCGTCCCTCGGGGCGGGGGATCTTTCATGTACAGACTCTATTACAATCCGGGCGCGGCCAGCCTGGCGGTCCACTGGATGCTGATCGAGATCGGCGCGCCGTTCGAACTGGCGCTGCTCGACTTCGAGGCCAAGGCGCACAAGGCGCCCGACTATCTGGAGCTCAATCCCGGCGGGCTGGTCCCGACCCTGATCGTCGACGGCGCGCCGGTGACCGAATGCGCGGCGCTGCTGATGCTGCTGGCCGAACGCCACGCCGCGGCGGGCTTCGACGTGCCGCCCGGCCATCCGGACCGCGCCGCCTATCTGCGGGCCATGCTCTATCTGGCCAACACCCTGATGCCGGCCTTCCGCGCCTGGTTCTACCCGGACGAGCCGGCCGGCGCGGCCAACGCCGACGCCGTTCGGGCCGCGGCCCGGGCGCGGATCGAGGCGGTGTTCGATCGGCTCGACCAGGACCTGGCGGGACCCTACCTTTTGGGCGAGCGGGTCACGGCGGCCGACTTCCTGGCCACCATGCTGATACGCTGGTCGCGCAACATGCCCAGGCCGGCGGCGGAATGGCCGCGCCTGGCCGCCTATCTGGGCCGGATGCGGGCCCGGCCGGCCCTGATCGAGGTCCATGCGCGCGAAGGCCTGACCGACTGGATCGGCGGCTAGGCGTGTCAGCGGTTGGCGGCAGGCGGCGTTTCGCATGGAAACGTCACTTGTGGTGAGGCGCCCGACGCCCCAACTTGGGCGCTACAACGAGGGGACAGCGTGTCGTCAATCATTTCGGTATCGGGTCTGACCAAGACCTATGCGTCGGGCTTTCAGGCGCTCAAGGGCGTCGACCTGGAGATCCGCCCCGGCGAGATCTTCGCCCTGCTGGGCCCTAACGGGGCCGGCAAGACGACGCTGATCAGCATCATCTGCGGCATCGTCAACGCCACCGCCGGCACGGTGACGGCCGACGGCCACGACATCCGCGCCGACTATCGCGCCGCCCGCGCCAAGATCGGCCTGGTGCCGCAGGAGCTGTCGACCGACGCCTTCGAGACGGTGTGGGCGACGGTGAACTTCAGCCGCGGCCTGTTCGGCAAGGCCCCCAACCCGGCCTATATCGAGAAGCTGCTGAAGGACCTGTCCCTGTGGGACAAGAAGGGCAGCAAGATCATGGCGCTGTCGGGCGGCATGAAGCGGCGGGTGATGATCGCCAAGGCGCTCAGCCACGAGCCGCGCATCCTGTTCCTCGACGAGCCCAGCGCTGGGGTCGATGTCGAGCTGCGCCGCGACATGTGGCAGATGGTGCGCGACCTGCGCGACACCGGCGTCACCATCATCCTGACCACCCACTATATCGAGGAGGCCGAGGAGATGGCCGACCGCATCGGGGTGATCAGCAAGGGCGAGATCATCCTGGTCGAGGACAAGACCGCGCTGATGCGCAAGCTCGGCAAGAAGCAGCTGACCCTGCACCTGCAGACGCCGCTGACCAAGCTGCCGGCCGCCCTGGCCGACGAGGCCCTGGAGCTGTCGGCCGACGGCCTGGACCTGACCTACACCTTCGACACCCAGAGCGAGGACACCGGCATCGCCGGCCTGCTCCGCCGCCTCAACGACCAGGGCGTCGACTTCAAGGACCTTCAGACCCGCGAGAGCTCGCTCGAGGAGATCTTCGTCAACCTGGTGAGGGCGCGGCCATGAACATCCACGGCGTTCGCGCGATCTACAATTTCGAACTGGCGCGGTGGTTCCGCACCCTGATGCAGAGCATCCTGGCGCCGGTGATCTCGACCTCGCTGTATTTCGTGGTCTTCGGTTCGGCCATCGGTTCGCGGATGACCGCCATCGACGGCGTCAGCTACGGGGCGTTCATCGTGCCGGGCCTGATCATGCTGTCGCTGTTGACCGAGAGCATCTCCAACGCCTCGTTCGGCATCTACATGCCCAAATGGTCGGGGACGATCTACGAGTTGCTGTCGGCGCCGGTGTCGTGGGTTGAGACGGTGCTCGGCTATGTCGGGGCGGCGGCGACCAAGTCGGTGGCCCTGGGCCTGCTGATCCTGGTCACGGCGCGGCTGTTCGTGCCGTTCTCCATCGCCCACCCGTTGGTGATGGTGATGTTCCTAGTGCTGACGGCGGTGACCTTCAGCCTGTTCGGCTTCATCATCGGCCTGCTGGCCGACAGCTTCCAGAAGCTGCAGGTGGTGCCGCTGCTAGTGGTGACGCCGCTGACCTTCCTGGGCGGCAGCTTCTATTCGATCGACATGCTGCCGCCGGCCTGGCGGACCATCACCCTGTTCAATCCGGTAGTCTATCTGATCAGCGGCTTCCGCTGGAGCTTCTACGGCACCTCGGACGTCGGGGTCGGGATCAGCCTGGGCATGACCCTGGCCTTCCTGGCCGCGTGCCTGGCCGTGGTGTGGTGGATCTTCAAGACCGGGTATCGGCTGCGGAACTAGAATAAAAAGAGGGGACAGGCACTCACCCACCGGCCGCGGACGATCTGCCGAGGCCTTGCCGTGAGCGCCTGTCCCCGTTCTATCTACGACTACTTCACATTCCCGCAGAAGCGCTGGATGCGGGCGCAGGCGTCCTCCAGCACGTCATTGCTGGTCGCGTAGCTGATGCGGAAGAACGGCGACAGGCCGAAGGCCGCGCCGTGCACCACCGCCACGCCCTCGGTCTCCAGCAGTTCGACGGCGAAGTCCTCGTCGCTGGCGATGACCTTGCCGCTGGGGGCGG
>JAQGIN010000007.1 GCA_028291125.1 Caulobacter sp. | reverse complement strand
GCGACGACGACGAGGCGCCGGTGCCGACGGCGCTGAAGATGAACAGGGCGGCGGCGATCATCATCACCGTGCGGCGGCCGATCATGTCGGCCAGCCGGCCGGCCGCGAAGGCGCCGACGGCGCAGCCGAGCAGGATGGCGCCGACGTTCAGGCCGGTGCCGAACTTGCTGAGGTGGAAGGCGCTCTCGAGGCCTTCCTGGGTGCCGTTGATGACGCCGCTGTCGTAGCCGAACATGAAGCCGCCGATGGTGGCGACGGCAACGATGGCGGCGATGAAGGCCATGTTGACCTTCGCCCCGTCGGCGCTCATCCCCGGGCTCGGCCCGGCGCTGGATACTGATGCCACTGGTGTCCTCCCCATGGCCCGTGGGCCGTGTTTGATCCTAGGCGGTCCTTTGCTGGACCTCTGGTTGGCGGCGACCTTAGTGTTACCGGTATCAGCGCGCAAGCGGCGGTGAACGGACGCCCGGTTCCGACTCATGTCGACCCGGATGGAGCCTATTCCGTTTGATGGGCGCCGGTGAAACCCGGAAGACCCTCTCGCGACCGTTGCCCGAAAAACGCAGAGTCGGCGGCAACCGAAACATTGCCGAAAAGATATTTGATCCCGGTGTCATGGCGAGGTCTACAGCGAGGGAGCGGTGACTATTTACAATTGTAGTAATTTACAGACGTAATGTCATCGGGTCTGGTGATCATGACCAGGCGATAGCGGTTCGGGGGAACGTCTTGCGTTTGAAACTTCTGCTCGCGGCGACGGCGATGATCTTGCCGCCCAGCCTGGCGCTGGCCCAGACGGCCGCGCCGCCCGCGGCGGCCAGGCCCGCGTCGCCGGCCAAGCCGGCCGAGGCCGCCACCGCCATCGAGGGCGTGGTGGTCACCAGCGACGCCAACGCCATGCGCACCTCGATCGACCGCCGCAGCTACAGCGTCACCAACGACCTGTCGGCCCGCACCGGCTCGATCGCCGACGCGCTGCGCAACATTCCCTCGGTCCAGGTCGACGTGCAGGGCAATGTCAGCCTGCGCGGCGATCCCAACGTCACCATCATGATCGACGGCAAACCCTCGGGACAGTTCAGCGGCGAGGGCAAGGCCGACGCCTTGCAGGCCATGCCGGCCGACCAGATCGACCGTGTCGAGGTGATGACCAACCCCTCGGCCGCCTATCGCCCCGACGGCTCGGCCGGGATCATCAACCTGATCACCAAGAAGACCCAGAAGCCGGGCGTCAACGGCTCGGTCCGCCTCAACGTCACCCCCGACGGTCGCTACAACACCGGCGTCAGCGCCACGCGCCGGGCGGGCAAGCTGACCCTGTCGGGCGACGCCGGCTATCGCCACGACATCCAGGAGGCGCGCCAGCAGATCGACCGCGCCACGCTGGACGCGGCCAGCGGCGGGTTCCTGGTCAGCCGCCAGGACGCCGAGGTCGAGAACAAGGGCGGCATGGTGAACCTGCGCGGCGGGGTCGACTACGACCTCGACAAGCAGAACCGCCTCAGCGGCGAGATCCGCTATCGCGGGATCGAATTCGACACCGACATCCAGCAGTCCTATGCGGGTCTTGACGCCGCCGGCGCGCCGGCCCGCGCCTATCTGCGCAGCTCGACCGCCGAGATGACGCGCGACAACGCCGCCGTCAGCGGCGACTGGCGCCGCCAGCTGAAGGGCGCCGAGCACGAGCTGACCGCCCACCTCGAATACGAGATCACCAACTTCCAGCGCGACAACAGGGCCTTCACCCGCAACTCGCCCGGCGTCGATCAGTACGAGACCTTCGGCTTGGGCGTCGACCAGACCCGGGCCAACTTCAAGCTCGACTACAGCAAGCCGCTGCCCGACAGCGCCAAGCTGAAGACCGGTCTGGATTTCGAGGTCGCCGGTAACGAATACGACAACGACGGCGCCTCGGGCCCGAGCGCCGGGGGTCTGGTCGTCGATCCCGCCCGCACCAACCGCTACGACTACGACCAGGACGTCTACGCCGCCTATGTCACCTATGAGCGGCCGTTCGGCGACTTCACCGTCCAAGGCGGACTGCGCGCCGAGCAGGTCCAGATCAAGGTCGACGACGTCACCCACGGGGTGAAGGGCGACAACGACTACTTCAAGCTCTATCCGACCCTGCACATGGGCTACACGCTCAGCCAGAGCCAGACCCTGTCGGCCAATTACAGCCGTCGCGTCCAGCGGCCCGGGGCCCAGGACCTGCACCCCTATCGGGTCTATCTGGACCCGTTCAACTACCGCCAGGGCAATCCGAACCTCAAGCCCCAGCAGACCGACTCCTACGAGCTGGGCTGGCAGTACCGGAAGGGCCCGGCCTACTACTTGGCGACCGCCTATTACCGCGAAAGCCATGACGGCGTGACCGACGTGCTCAGCGACCTGGGCGGCGGCGTGCTGCTGACCACGCGCGCCAACCTGGCCACCAGCCGCAACGGCGGGCTGGAGCTGGTGGCCAACGGCCGCCTGACGCCCAAGCTGACCTACAGCATCAGCGGCAACATGTTCTGGAACGAGATCGACGCCTCCAGCCTGGGCTTCGCCGGCACGCGCTCGATGACCTCGGTGTCTGGCCGGGCCAACCTGAACTACCAGGCCACGCCCAAGGACTTCTTCCAGATCAACGCCTTCAGCTCGGGCAAGCGCCTGACGCCGCAGGGCCATCGCGAGCCGATCCAGCTGGTCAATCTGGGCTATCGCCGCAAGGTCAGCGACAAGCTGTCGTTCGTGGTCACGGCCCAGGACGTGTTCAACTCGTTCGGGGACGTGGCGATCGTCGACACGCCGATCCTGCGCGACCGCATCGCCACCACGGCCAAGGTGCGCAACGTGTTCTTCGGCTTCACCTACAATTTCGGCGGCGGCAAGCCGCGGCCCGAGCAGTTCGACTTCGGCGGCGGCGCGGTCGGCTAGTCAGGCCAGCCGCTTCTCGTAACGCCAGACGTCCAGCGGGAAGAGGCCGGAGGAGGTTTCCGTCGGCACGCCTTCCACCCGCGCCAGGGTCCAGCCGGACTTCTCGTAGAAGCGCGCGGCGCGGGCGTTGCCGATGGCGCAGGCCAGCCAGGCGGTTTCGACGCCCTGGGCCGCCAGGGTCGCCTCGGCGTCGGCCATCAGCGCCGCCGCCGCGCCCGTCCCCCGCGCCTCGGCGGCGACGTAGAACTGATAGAACTCGTCGTCCTTGATCAGGTGAAAGCCCAGCGGCGCGCCGACCGGGCCGAGGGTGCGAACCCGGGGCAGGGCGGCGCGCATCCGGCCGGCCGGAGCGACGCCCTAGGGGTTAGCCTTCGGCCACCCTCCTCACGCTCCGTCATTCCCGCCCTCGTGGCGGGAACCCCTCTCTCCGTCGCAGGTGCGGGAGGGGCGGATGCCAGCGTCCGCTTGCGTCTCACGTGTCAGCTGAACCAGGGGTTCCCGCCACAAGGGCGGGAATGACGGCCGAGAGGGGGGAGGTTGGCGGTGACGGCGCCATCATCCCGGATCGGCTACGCCGTCCGGGATGACGCGCGTCGGCTAGTGGTTGTGCCGCGGCAGCTTGCTGGCGAGGTTCTGGTACTTCACGGCGAACTCCAGCACCCCGCCCGTCGACAGCTGGCCGGTGTGCTCGCGATAGAGCTCCTGCCACGGCGTGCCGGACTCCGGCACGGCCGGGATGCCCTCTTTCTTGCGCTCGGCGATCGTCGCCTCGTCGACCTGGGCGTCGCAGCGGC
>JAQGIN010000005.1 GCA_028291125.1 Caulobacter sp. | reverse complement strand
GGGTCGAGGTTTTCCTGCCCAGCTATCGCTGGGTCGGCTTCGACCCTACCAACAACGTCATGACCGGCGAGCGCCTCGTCGCCGTGGCCATCGGCCGCGACTATGGCGACGTCACCCCGTCGCGCGGCGTCTACAAGGGCGCCGCCGACAGCCAGCTGGCGGTGGGCGTCTCGGTGCGCCGGGCCCGCGCGGCCCTGGCCGAGCCGGAATTCATGCGGCTGTCGCGCCCCAACCCGGTCAACGCCCGCCGCCGCCAAGCCGAGGAAGCGACGCGGCGGGATCAGCAGCAGCAACAACAGCAGCAGTAGGACGATCGCTGCGGGACCGCCTCGCTTCTCAAACGCTCATCATCCCCGCGAAAGCGGGGATGATGGATGAAAGAGCGTTTTGGGCCCTGTTTCCTAGCCCGCCGGGAACACGTGCACCTTGCGCGCCGCCAGCCGCACCTCGCCGCTGAACTTGCCCGCGTCGTCGCGGGCGGCGGTGACTTCCAGGCGGCGGCCGTCGGCGAGCACGGCGTCGACATGGGCCAATGGCCCCTGCACCGCCACCCGCGCCACCCGCGCCGAAAAGCCGGCTTCGTCCAGCACCAGGTCGTGTGGCCGCACGAAGGCCGTGGCCGCGCCGTCGGCCGCGCCAGCCGCGGCCAGGATCACCGGGCCGGAGGTGAAGCGGCCGCCGGCCGCCGTTCCCTCGAAGCGGTTGGCCTCGCCGACGAAGCCGCAGACGAACGGCGACACCGGCTGGTCGTGGACCTCGTGCGGCGCGCCGATCTGCTCGATGCGGCCCTGGTTGAGGATCGCCACCCGATCGGCCAGCTCCAGGGCTTCTTCCTGGTCGTGGGTGACGAAGATGGTGGTCACTCCGGTGGCGTCGTGCACCCGGCGCAGCTCCTTGCGCAGCGACTTGCGCACGGTGGCGTCGAGCGCCCCGAACGGCTCGTCGAGCAGCAGCACCCGCGGCTGCACCGCCAGGGCCCGCGACAGCGCCACCCGCTGGCGCTGGCCGCCCGACAGCTGCGACGGAGAGCGCCCGCCCAGGCCGTCCAACTCGACCAGCTTCAGGAGTTCGTCGACCCGGCGGGTGATCTCGACCTTCGACGGCTTGTCCTTGCCCTTCCGCACGTCCAGCCCGAACGCGATGTTGCGGGCCACGGTCATGTGCTTGAACAGCGCGTACTGCTGGAACACGAAGCCGACCCGCCGCGCCGCCGCCGAGGCGAAGGTGACGTCCTGGTCGTCGAACAACACCTGGCCGGAGTCGGGGAATTCCAGGCCGGCGATCACCCGCAGCAGGGTGGTCTTGCCCGAGCCCGACGGGCCTAGCAGCGCCAAGAGCTCGCCCTCGGCGATCTCCAGGCTGACGCCGCCCAGGGCCGGATAGCGGCCGAACTGCTTTTCGACGGAACGGATGGAGATGGTCATGAGCTCGGTTTCGTTCCGTTAGTGACCGCGCCCGCGGACGGCGGGCTGGGCGGCTTCGAGAGCGGTCTTCAGAACCAGGGTCAGCACCGCCAGCAGGCAAAGCAGGGCGGCGACGGCGAAGGCGGCCACGAAGTTGTACTCGTTGTAGAGGATCTCGACGTGCAGCGGCATGGTGTTGGTCAGGCCGCGGATATGGCCGCTGACCACCGAGACGGCGCCGAACTCGCCCATCGCCCGGGCGTTGCATAGCAGCACGCCGTACAGCAGGCCCCAGCGGACATTGGGCGCGGTCACCCGCCAGAAGGTGCGCAGGCCCGAGGCCCCCATCGACACCGCCGCCTCCTCCTCGCTGACCCCCTGCTCCTGCATCAGCGGGATCAGCTCGCGGGCCACGAACGGCAGGGTGACGAAGATGGTGGCCAGGATGATGCCCGGCGTGGCGAAGATGATCTTGATGTCGTGGTCGATCAGCCGCTCGCCAAACCACCCCTGCAGGCCAAACACCAGCACGTAGATCAGGCCGGCCACCACCGGCGACACCGAGAACGGCAGGTCGATCAGGGTGATCAGCAGGCTCTTGCCGGGAAACTCGTGCTTGGCGATGGCCCAGGCGGCGCACAGGCCAAACAGGGCGTTGAACGGCACCGAGATGGCGGCGGTGATCAGGGTCAGGCGCACGGCGGCCAGGGCGTCGGCGTCGCTGATCGCCGCCAGGGCCGCGCCCAGCCCCTTGCGCAGGGCCTCGGCGAACACCGCCGCCAGCGGCAGGATCAAGACCAGGCCGAGAAAGGCCAGGACCACGGTGACGATCAGCGCCTTGGCCCAGGTCGGATCCTCGGTCGGGTGGCGGAAGCGGCGGGCCATCAGCTGTACCTCCGGGCCCAGGCCTGGACGGCGTTGATGACGAACAGCATCAGGAACGACACCGCCAGCATCACCAGGGCGATGGCGGCGGCGGCCTGGTACTCGTACTGCTCCAGCTGGATGATGATCAGCAGGGGGGCGATCTCGGACTTGTAGGGCATGTTGCCGGCGATGAAGATCACCGAGCCGTACTCGCCGACCCCGCGGGCGAAGGCCATGGCGAAGCCGGTCATCCAGGCCGGCGCCAGGGCCGGCAGCACCACCCGGGCGATGGTCGCCAGCCGGCTGGCCCCCAGGCTGGCGGCGGCCTCCTCGACGTCGGCCGACAGGTCGCGCAGCACCGGCTCCAGCGTGCGGACCACGAACGGCAGGCCGATGAAGGTCAGGGCGATGACCACCCCGATCGGATTATAGGCGGCCTTGACGCCCAGCGGCGTCAGATAGGCCCCAATCCAGCCGTTGGGGGCGTAGAGGGTGGCCAGGGCGATGCCGGCCACGGCGGTGGGCAGGGCGAACGGCAGGTCGACCAGGGCGTTGACCACGCCCTTGCCGGGAAAGTCGTAGCGCACCAGGGCCCAGGCGGTCAGCACCCCAAACACCCCATTGATCAGGGCGGCGACCAGGGCGGCGCCGAAGGTCAGGCGATAGGCGGCCAGGGCCCGCTGCGAAAAGGCCACGGCGATGAACTCGTGCGGCGACAGCTGCGCCGCCTTCAACGCCACCGCCGACAGCGGGATCAGCACGATCAGCGACAGCAGGGTCAGGGTGACGCCGAGGGTCAGGCCGAATCCGGGAATCGCCGAGCGGCGTCGAAACAGCGGCCGTCGCGGCGGCCGGGCGGCGACGGGGCGCTTGCGAGGCGCGAGTACGGTGTCGGCGGTCATCGAATGATCGTCGTCCAAGTCCGATGGGCAGGACCCAGCGGTCGCCGCGAGAGTGAAAACGCCGCAGCGCGCCGAACGATGCCCGGCCCGATGAAGCTGAGCGGTTAAATCCCCACCAGCCCGGTGGGGTCAATCGGGTTTTCCCTGGCGGGAGGCGTAGAAAAACTGGCGTGGAGCTTGGGCGACCTCGGCGGACTCGCCAAGTCCCTGGCGGCGGGCGTCGGAATGTCCGCGCACAGAGGTGTGGATTGGTAGGCCGGGTGGGGTTCGAACCCACGACCATTCGATTAAAAGTCGAATGCTCTACCACTGAGCTACCGGCCCGCTCGCGACGCGGCAGCGCCGGTGGAAGCGGCGCGGACCATAGTCGGGCGACCGCGTCGCCGCAAGCGAGGTTTGAACGCGCCGGGGATGACGGCCCCGGCCTTGTCGCGGTAAGCTTTCGACCATGCGCCCGTTGTTGAGTCTCCTCGCCGTTCTGCCCGTCCTGGCCGCCTGCGCCACGCGACTGCCAGAGCCGCCGCCCGAGCGGATCCAGACCACCGCCGACGCCAACAAGGAGAGCGTCAGCGGGGCGATGGCCGCGCCGCTGCGCGACGTCAATGTGCTGCGCACCAAGATCCCGCCGATCCTGCTGCAGGTGATGGCCGATCCCTATGCCCGGCCCAAGCCCGCCCAGTGTCCCGACCTGATCGCCCTGGTCGCGCCGCTCGACGCCGCCCTCGGCGAGGACCTCGACAGCCTGCCGGCCGGCGAGAACGAGGACCTGTTCGACCGCGGCCGCGAGGCGGCCGGCGGCGCCGCCCTGGGGATGATGGCCAGCACCGCCCAGGACCTGATCCCGTTCCGCGGCTGGGTGCGCAAGCTGAGCGGGGCCGAGCGCCACGATCAATTGGTCCAGTCGGCCATCGCCTCCGGGGCGGTGCGCCGCGCCTATCTCAAGGGCCTGGGCGAGGCCAAGGGCTGCAAACCGCCGGCGACCCCGCAGCATCGGGCGACGCCGGCCCCGGCGGTCGAGGAAAAGCGCAGGCCGCGGTACCCGATCAACTGAGTCTCTTCCTTCTCCCGCAAGGGGAGAAGGAAGAGGGGGTCAATCCGCCCGCGACGGGGCCTGCCGCGCGTGGAAGTCCTTGCGGAACGCCTCGAAGCGGCCCTCGCTGATCGCCGCCCGCATGGCCGCCGTCAGGGCCTGGAAGAAGGCGATGTTGTGCCACGACAGCAGCACCTGGCCGAGGATCTCCT
>JAQGIN010000545.1 GCA_028291125.1 Caulobacter sp. | reverse complement strand
TTGCGGTGGTCGGCCTTGAGCAGGGCGATCGCGTCGGGTTTTTCGATGGTGGCCATGGGTCCGTCCTCCAAATGATCCAGCCCAAACGAGCGGACGGGGGGAGGCGTTCCTCGGTCGGGTGGGCGACAGTGGGTGGCCGCTCCCCGCCCACCCACGTCCGTCATTCTAGGCCTTGTGCCTAGAACCCCTGGATCAGCCCGCACGGTCGGAGCCGCGACGGCGGCGCGCGCCGCCGTCCCCCACCGCACTTGCGGCGGACGGAGGGGTTCCCGCCACGAGGGCGGGAATGACGGCCATATTTGGGGGAGCGCCTCGCCCTATTTGTACGTCAGCGTCCAACTCACCGTCAGCGGCCCGGTCAGCCGCGACGCGCCGCTCTCGCAGGTGACCAGGCTGTTCAGCGGCCCGGTCGGTGTGCGGTAGGCGGGATCATTCACCGCCTTGGCCGTGCAGCCGTCCAGGCCCGTCACCGTCCACGACCGCACGTCGCCTTGCGCGAAGGTGGCGACGCCGCCCTTGACCGTCGCGCCGCGCGAGAACGCGGCGAACATCATCTCCACGCCCTTCAGGTCCAGCGGCGCGGCCGGGGTGTAGACGTCGGTGCGGGTGATGCGGCCGGGGGCCAGGACGTAGGTGGTGGAGACCGCCAGCCGCGCGTCCTTGACCGGGGCCTTGCCGCCCATGTGGTCCAGCTCCGACTGGCGGTAGGTGACGAGGGTGGTCGCGCCCTTGCGCGTCACCTTGGCGTCGCGGAAATAGGCCAGCGGGGCCAGCTGGCCGCCGTCGGCCAGGGTGAAGCGCGGCAACAGCTGCGGGAACTCGCCATCGGCGACGCCCGACAGCATCCCCGGCGAGTACGGGATCGGATAATAGGGGCTGTTCTCGTGCTGGCTCTCGCCGCCATTGATCAGCGGCAGGCCGATCACCCGCCCCCGGTCGCGAACGGTGACCAGCAGGCGGTCGTAGTCGCCCTTGGCGAACCAGGTGACGGTGTGTTTGGGCAGGGCGCCCAGCCAGGCGGCGTAGCCCGGGTCGGGGGCCTTGTCCTTGAAGCCCAGCGCGTTCCAGATGACGTTGGTGTAGATGTGCTGCCGGGCCAGGCTGAGGTTTTCGCCAAGGATGCGGTGCTTGCCGCGATAGGCGTCGGTGCGGCGGCCGTGCTCCCACATATTCACCGAGCCCATGGCCGGGTCGATCCAGAAGTCGGCGTAGCGGGCGGTGATCCGCGACGAGAAGGCGTAGGCCATGGCCTGCTCCTTCGGGGTCAGCACGCCCAGCTTGGCGGCGGCGGTCATCACCTCGAGGAAGGCGGTCTCGCCATAGGTCCCGATGCTGCGGCCGTATTCGAAGCCCTCGCCGCGGAGGTTGAAGCGCGGCAGCATCAGGTCGACCGACTTGCGCAGCCAGGCCTTGACCTCCGGCGTCGGGGTCATGCCGGCCTCGATCAGGCGGTGGCTGATCTCGCCGATCAGCAGCACGCTGTAGCGGTCGAAGCGACCCTCGCCGTCGGTCTCGTCGGCGAAGCCGTAATCGCCGGAATATTTGCGGTAGTGGTCCAGCGTGCGGGCCAGCAGCGCCTCGCTGGCGCTGGCGTCCTCCCAGCCCAGCCGGTAGCGCAGCCGCGCCACGCTGAAGGCGACGCCGTAATAGTTGTTGGGCAGGTTGATCAGGGTCAGGTCATCGGTGCGCACGAAGCGCCGCCAGTCGAGTTGGACCTTCAGCTTGGCCAGGGTCTGGGGCGACACCGCCTGGTCCAGCAGCCCCGCCTCGCTGAGCATGTGCAGGGCCTGGCAGTAGTAGTAGATGCCCCAGGTGTCGTTGGGATCGTTCACCGTCAGGTCGGCGATCTGGCGATAGCCGGCCAGGTATTCGGCGAACCTCGGATCGTCGCGCGGGGTGTCGACCAACAGATAGGCCAGGCCGATGGCGACCTTGCCGGGCAGGAACTTGTCGTCGGCGTCGAACACCTTGACCCCGTCCAGCGTCATGTCGCGCTTCTGCGCGATCAGCTCGCGCAGCAGCACCGCCATCTGCGGCATCAGCCGGGTCTCGACCGTGCGGTTCATCGGCGGGGCCGTGGCGTAGGCCGGGCCGCGGGCGTCGGAGACGGCCGGCGCGGCCAGGGCCGGCGCGGCGACGGCGGCCAGGACGGCCGCCGTCAGGAGGAAGGTCAGACGCTGGGGGTTACGCATTCAGGGGCTCTGGAGGTTGCGGGATCAGTAGGCGATGGCGAAGCGGGCGCCGACATAGCGCTGGCTGTCGCGGGCCGGCTTCCAGTTGACGGCGTTGGTCGGCACGGCGGCCGTCTGGCTGACGTTCCACTGGGCGTCGCGGCCCTTGGTCAGGGCGTAGCTCTTGTCGAACAGGTTGTTGACGAACAGCGTCGCCTTCCAGCGGTCGGTCTGGACGCCGGCGGCGAGGTTGGCGATCCCGTAATCGTTCTGCACCGAGTCCGGGTCCTGCAGCAGGTTGAAGATCACCGCCGACTGCCAGCGGAAGCCGCCGCTGACGAAGCCGGTATAGCCCTGGCCGATGGCGTGCTCGTACTGGCCGCTGATGTTGAGGTTCCACTCCGGGGCGTTGAACAGCGGCTTGCCCGACAGGTTCTGCAGGCCGCCGACGCAGCCCTGGGCCACGGTCTGCTGGGCGAAGCAGCTGGCGTTGGGGAAGTCGTCCATCACCGCCTTGTTGTAGGCCCCGCCGCCATTGAGGGTCAGGCCGTGGCCCAGCTTGGCGGCGAACTCGGTCTCGACGCCCTTGGAAGTCACCTGGCCGATGCTGTTGAGCACGTTCTGGTTGGTGATCAGGTCGCGGCTCTGGGCCTGGAAGCCGGTGAACTCCATGTAGAAGCCGGTGACGTTCCAGGTCAGGCGATGGTCGAAGAAGGCGCTCTTGAAGCCGATCTCGTAGCTGTCGACGGTCTCGGGCGCGATCGGCTGCTGCGAGGCGACGGCGTCGGCCACGGGGATCCCCTTCAGCGGGCCGGTGGTCAGCAGGCTGCGGGTGGTCAGGGTGCTGGTCAGGTCGTAGGCCATGCCCTTGTAGCCGCGCGAATAGGTGGCGAAGGTCATGAAGTCCGGCGCCGCCTGGTAGCGGGCCCCGACCTTGCCGGTGACGGCGGTGTCGCTGTCGCAGGTCGAGATCTTCACGGTCGGGCTGGTGGTCGAGCACGACGGGTCGCCATAGGTGACCTTGTTGCCGTAGTCGAAGAACTTGTAGCTGATCTTCTCCTTGTTGACCCGCAGGCCGGCGATCACGTCCAGCTTGTCGGTCAGGCCGTAGGTCCCCTGGCCGAACAGGGCGTAGTTGATCGACTTGGCGCGCGACAGGTACTGCGAATAGGCGGTGCCGTTGGTGGTCGGCAGCGAGGCCAGGCCGCCATAGGTTCCGAGCTCGTTGGAGCCGCGCACGAAGTAGCGCTGCGAGCCGGTGCGGCTGTAATAGGCCCCGGCCACATAGCGCAGCCGGCCCTCGCTGGGCGAGGTCAGGCGGAACTCCTGGGTCACCGAATTGATCTTGAAATAGCCGCCGTTGCCCGAGCCGCCCTTGGGCGCGCCGGGGGCGAAGACGCTGAAGTCGAAGTCGGTCGAGTCGGTGTCCTGGCGGTCGTACAGATAATAGCGGTCATAGGACGAGATCGAGGCCAGGGTGTAGCCATTGACCTCGCGCGCCACCTTCAGGCCCGAGCCGTAGTCCAGGGCGTTGCCGCGGGCGTTGACGTCCATGCGGGTGACGCGGTTGTTCGGCCCCGGCGTGACGCCCGCCAGGATGGTCGACTGCGGGATGTTGTTGCGGCCGACGGTGACGCCGGGGCTGACGAAGAACTCCGCCCCCGCGCAGCACGAGGCCAGGGTGCGGGTGATGTAGGGCGACAGGGTGATCGTCCAGTCGGCCGACGGCGTCCACACCAGCTTGCCGCGCAGGGTGGTGTCGGACTGGCCGTTCAGCCAGTCGCCGGTGGCCAGATTGTAGATATTGCCGCGGTACTTCGAATAGTTGCCGGCCAGGCGGAAGGCCAGGGTGTCGCTGATCGGGCCCGAGACCGTGGCCTGGACGCGCGCCTCGTGGTCGTCGGTGGCCATCACCTCGGCGCGGGCGGTGAAGGTCTTGGTCGGGGCCTGGGTGGTGATGCTGACCACCCCGGCCGAGGCGGCCTTGCCGAACAGGGTGTTCTGCGGGCCGCGCAGCACCTCCACCTGAGCGACGTCGACCAGGGCCGAGAAGGCCGCGGCCTGGAAGGCCTGGGGGATGTCGTCGATCACCACCGCCACGCTGGCCTCGGTGGCGATGCTGTAGGCGTAGGTGCCGATGCCGCGGATGTTGATGCTGTTATTGGCCGGCTGGCTGGTCTTGGTGATGGTCAGCGACGGGGCGACCTTGACCAGGTCGTCGAAGTCGCGGACCCCGGCCCGCTCGAGGCCGGCGGCGGTGACCACCAGCACCGAGGACGGCACGTCCTGGATGTTCTCGGCCCGCTTGCCCGAGGTGACGACGATCTCCTCGACGGTTTCGGCGGCGGCGGGCCCCGGGGTCGGAGCGGTCTGGGCGTGGGCGGCGCCGGCGGCCAGGCCCAGGGCGCAGGCGGCGGACGACAGACTCAGCAAGGATTTCAACGACATCGGTTTCTCTCCCCCACTCCATTGATGGAGCGTCTTGTTATTTGGCCTGACCATTTGCCACCGGTGTCATGTCTTTTGTCAAGCCAGTCGCGGGGCGTTGACGCAAGTCCCCTGGAGACTGACGCGAAAAAGCCACGCCGGGCGGTCGCCGGCGTGGCTTTTTGGTCTGACTGCCCGTGGGCCCGCCCTCGTCCTTCGACAAGCTCGGGATGAGGGCTATTTCAGCGACGGTTCAGTCGAAAACCTCATCCTGAGCTTGTCGAAGGACGAGGTCTTCGCCGCCTCACCAGTGGAACATCGTCCCGTCCTCCAGCCGGTTCACCGGCAGATAGGCGCGCTTGTATGGATATTTCGCGGCCAGAGCCTCGTCCAGCTCGACGCCCAGGCCGGGGGCCTCGCCGGGGTGCAGCATGCCGTCCGCGAAGCTGTAGGCGTGCGGGAACACCGCGTCGGTCTCGGGGCTGTGGCGCATGTATTCCTGCAGGCCGAAATTGCTGATCGACAGGTCGAAATGCAGGGCCGCGGCCATGGTCACCGGCGACAGGTCGGTGGCCCCGTGGCAGCCGGTCTTGACGTGGTTGAGGTCGGCGAAATGGGCGATCTTGCGCAGATTGGTGATGCCGCCGGCGTGCAGCACCGTGGCCCGCAGATAGTCGATCAGCTGCTCCTCGATCAGCTGCTTGCAGTCCCAGACGCCGCTGAAGATCTCGCCGACCGCCAATGGGGTGGTGGTGTGCTGGCGGATCAGCCGGAAGCCGGCCTGGTTCTCGGCCGGCACCGCGTCCTCCAGCCAGAACAGCCGGTAGGGCTCCAGGTCCTTGCCCAGCCGCGCGGCCTCGATCGGGGTCAGGCGGTGGTGGACGTCGTGCAGCAGGTGGACGTCCCAGCCCAGGGCCTCGCGCGCGGCGGCGAACAGGGCCGGGGCGCTGTTGAGGTACTTCGGCGTCGACCAGACGTTCTCGGTCGGCAAAGCTCCGTCGGCCGGCTCGTAGAACAGCTTGTCCTTCGAGACGCCATAGGTGCTGGGCAGGCCGGGCACGCCGCTCTGCAGGCGGATGGCCTTGTAGCCGAGGGCCTTGTACTTGCGGGCCTCGGCGATGGTCTCCTCGATCGTCTCGCCATTGGCGTGGCCGTAGACGGTGACGCCCTCGCGGCAGGCCCCGCCCAGCAGCTGGTAGAGCGGCAGGCCGGCGGCCTTGGCCTTGATGTCCCACAGCGCCATGTCGACGGCGGCCAGGGCGCTCATCGCCACCGGCCCGCCGCGCCAATAGGAGCCGCGATAGAAGAACTGCCAGATGTCCTCGATCCGATGGGCGTCGCGGCCGACCAGGCAGGGGATCATATGGTCGCGCAGATAGCTGACCACCGCCAGTTCGCGGCCGTTGAGCGTGGCGTCGCCCAGGCCATAGATCCCGTCTTCGGTGGTGATCTTCAGGGTGACGAAGTTGCGCCCCGGGCAGGTGACGACGACCTTGGCGTCGAGGATCTTGAGCATGCGCGCCCTATTCCCACATTTTGAATTGATGTTTCATATTATTGGCCTGACCAATTTATAGCAGGCCGGGGGCCGAACGCCAGCCCCAACCGACGGTGGCGCCGGCGCGGGGCTTGATCTAGGCTGGCTTCGCCCGACGCCGTTCGCCGGGCGGGACAAGTCGCATGACCACTTCGACCGCGGAAACCCGCAAACTGTACCAACAGGTCGCCACGGCGATCGCCGACTCGATTCGCGACGGCGTCTACACGCCGGGCCAGCGGCTGCCGTCCGAGCGCGACCTGGCCGAGGACTACCGCGTCAGCCGCCCGACGGTGCGCGAAGCGATGATCGCCCTGGAGATCCGCGGCCTGGTCGAGGCCCGCCACGGTTCGGGCGTCTATGTCACCCAGGCCCCGCCGGCCGAGACCCCCGCCCCCGAGCTCGACATCGGCGCCTTCGAGCTGACCGAGGCCCGCCGGCTGTTCGAGGGCGAGTCCTGCGCCCTGGCCGCCACCACCATCACCGAGGCCGAGCTGGCCGAGCTGGAGACCATCCTGGCCGAGATGGTCGACGAGAATAACCGCGACGTCAGCGGCGACCTGGCCGACCGCCGCTTCCACGTCGCCATCGCCCAAGCCACCCGCAACGCCGCCATCGTCACCACCGTCGAGAACCTGTGGGACCTCCGCTACAAGTCGCCGCTGTGCAAGGCGATGCTGGCCCGGGCCCGGCAGGTGGGCGTGCGGCCGCTGATCGACGATCACCGCGAGATCCTCGACAGCCTGAAGGCCCACGATCCCCGCGCCGCCCGCGACGCCATGCGCGAGCATCTCGGCCGGGTGATCGACAACCTGCTGACCGCCACCGAGATGGACGCCATGCAGCGGGCCCGCAACGAGGCCGCCGCCCGCCGCAACGAACTGGCCCGCCGCTCGGCGATCTGAGGGACGGCCTCCCCGTCCAACCCACTTTCCATCATCCCCGCGAAAGCGGGGACCCAGGCTTTTTCTGAAGTGCATGGCGCTCGACGATAAAACGCCTGGGTCCCCGCTTTCGCGGGGATGATGGCTGTTAGGGGATGCAAAAAAAACGGCGGCTGGAGGGAGGACTCCAGCCGCCAGCAACGGGGCCCTTCGAGGGGAAGGCGCGGGCGGGAGGCCGCCCGCCGGGCCCGCGAAGATCGGGATCAGGGCCGATACGGCGCGATCACCAGATTGACGTCGCTGGCCGCGTTGCCGGGGGCCAGGATCGCCGCCTTGGCCGCCAGGCCGGCGTCGCCATAGGCCCAGGCGGCCAGGGACAGCAGTTCGAACGTCTCCTCGGTCGCCTCCGGCCGCAGCTCGGGATAGGGGAAGTCCTTCTCCCGCCCGGCATAGGGGGCGACGACGTCGATGGCGGCGCGCAGGCCGCGGCCGTCGGCGGTCTGGTAGCGCCACAGGTCCAGGCCGACGCAGCGGCCCAGCTCAGCCACCCCCGCCGCCGCCTGCAGGGCGAACACCGTATAGTGCAGGGCCCGGGTGCGCTTGAGCTCCAGCGGCATCTTGCCGTCCGGCTCGACCTGGGTGGCGATCCGCGCCGGCCCGGCCTTGGCGGCCACGGCGCGAGCGACGTCGTCCAGGCCGGCGAACAGGCCGAAGGCGGCGGCCTGATAGTCCCACCAGAGGCCGTGATTGTTGGCGGCGGCCTTCTCCTCGCGGCCGGTCGGGCTGGTGGCCATCCAGGTCACATAGTCGCCGAACCACTTTTCCAGCCCCTGCTGGTCGGCGTCGCTGATCGCCTTGGACGGGGCCAGCAGGCCGATCGACTCCACCACCCGCAGCAGGCGGAAGGTGTCGAGCACCCCCTCGGCCCGGCCGGGTGTCGAGCCCGGCACGCCCTGGGCGAAGTTGGCGTTGGGGTTCATGCGGGTGGCGGGATCGAGGAACCACACCTTCAAGAGCTCCGCCGCCTTGGCGGCGTAGCGGGCGTCGTCGGTGAAGTAATAGGCCAGGGCCAGGGCCTCGACGCCGCCGCTCATGGCGTCCAGGTCGCTGGTGTCGAAGGCGTTGGTGTCGCGCTCGGGATTGATCTTTCCGTCGCGGCGCAGATACGGCAGGCCGTCGGGCTTGGCGGGGTCGGGCCACCAATAGGGGCCGATGCTCATATAGTCGTGCTTGTCGCCGCTGGGCGGGGTCTTCAGCTTGTCGACCACCGTATAGGTCGGGCCGGCCAGGGCGGCGTCGGCCCGCGCCAGGATCGCCCTATAGGCCGGGGCCACCGAAGGATCGCCCCGTCGCGCCTTGACGCTGGCCAGCCAGTCGGGCCGCCAGCGGAAGGTGCGGCGGCCGCCGAACGCCGCGGCGTAGCCGTCGGCCCCCTGGCAGACCGGCGCCCCGGCCGGCGGCGCATAGGCCGGGACCGCGGCCGGCGGAGCGGCCTGGCCGGCGCCGGCGGCGAACGCCGTCAGCAGGGCCAGGCAGGAGATCGACACGCGCTTCATCGGGGCCCTCGGGCTCGAGAAAAAAGTCCCGCCGCGCATCGGCGCGACGGGACAGGGGGACCTAGTAGCGGAAGCGGACGCCGAGCTGATAGCTGGGCCCGAAATAGCTGCTCTCGGCGACGCTGCCCGCGACCGGCCGCCACATCACCTGGTGGTCGCTAAGGATGTTCGAGGCCTGGAACTTCAGCTGCACGTGCTTGTTGAGGTCGTAGCTGGCCGAGACGTCCATGTAGCCGCTGTCGTCGACGAAGCGGTTGGCGGTCAGGCCCGACGGCTTGAAATAGCCGGCGCGGTACTTGTAGACCGCCCGGATCGAGGCCCCGTACTTCTCCCAATAGAGCGTGGCGCTGCCGGAATATTTCGACAGGCCGATGACATTGGCCGGGTCGGTGAAGTCGCGCAGCGGCGCGGTCGGGACGACGGCCGAGGGATCCTCGTATTCGAAGTCGGAGTCGGCATAGGTGTAGGAGCCGACCACGCCGAAGCCGTCGAACGGCGACGGCAGCCAGCTGAAGGCGTGCTGGGCGGTCAGCTCCAGGCCGGCCAGCCAGTTTTCCTGCTTGCTGTTGGTCTGCTGGGCGACCGGGATCTGGTAGGTCCTGCCGTCGATCGAGACGCTCTCGATCAGCGCGCTGTCATAGGCCGGGACGATGCCCGCCTTCAGTTGCTTGTAGAACACCGCCGCCGAGACCGTGGTGTCGGGGGTGGCGTACCATTCCAGCGACACGTCGCTGTTCCACGATTGCAGCGGCTCCAGGCGCGGATTGCCGCCCGAGGCGCCGGCGATGGCGTCCTCCACCGTCGTGCCGTTGATGTCGGCGATCAGGTCGCGGCCGGCGCCCATGTCCTCGATGTTCGGACGGGCCAGCGACTTCGACACCGCCAAGCGTAGCTTCACGTCGTCGCGCAGGTCGATATTGACGTTCACGCTGGGCAGGATGTTGGTGAAGTCGTTCTTGATATTGACCGGATCGAAGGTGCCGGCGATCGGCTGCAGCACGAAGACGCCGCCGCTGTTGACCGCGGTGTAGGCGCCGCGGAAGCCGTTGGAATCGACCTTGGTCCGCACCACCCGGACGCCGAAATTGCCGCTGACCGGCTTGCCGGCCAGTTCCGAGCGGAAATTGGCCATCAGATAGGCGGCGGCGATCTTCTCGCGCATGTCGATGTCGCTGGAGCTGCGGCTGTCGGCCAGCGGGCCGGCGTCGGCCGCGCCGGCGAAGGTGGCGTACAGGCAGCGGGCGTCGAAGGTCGCCCACGAGGTGATGTTGCTGCCGCTGCCCTTGCCCCAGTCGCTCTGCTGAAAGCCGGTGCGGCAGTTGGCGTTGCCGGCCGCCATCAGGGCCGCGCCGGTCGCGGTCGGCAGCGGGTCGATATTGTTGTTGTTGTCGAGGTCGGCGACGCGGTGGTGGTCGGAATAGCGCACCCCGCCCTTCACCGACTCGATGAAGCCGTCGAAGCGGTAGGTCCCGTCGAAGCGGATCGCCGAGATCTCGTCGGTGCGGTCCTCCATCTGCCGGCGGGCGTAGCCGTTGGTGGTGTAGGCGTTGGGATCGTCGAGATTGATCGGGGTGGCGAAGGTGATGCTGGGGATGTCGGTGGTCTGGTCGAAGGTGTAGGCGACGCGGCCGCCGGCCCCGAACAGGGTGTTGCTGCGCAGGCGGGCCGAGCGGTCGACCTGGTTGCGGTGAGTCTTGGAATAGGAGGCGTCCATCGACACGGTCAACCGGTCGCCCTTGCGCTCCACGGCCAGGCCGCCGCCGGTATAGTTCTCGTCGCGCTGGCGGTAGGTGGCGACGTTCTCCAGCGTGCTGTTGCCCTGGAAGCGCCGCAGGGCGCCGTTGGCGGCGATCTGGATGGGGGCGATACCGCGGCGGCCCTCGGCCAGGGTCAGGTCATGGCGATTCTCGACCGAGGTGCGCGACGACAGCTGCAGGTCGAGATTGACGTTCCAGTCGGCGTTCGGCTTCCACTGCAGCGAGCCCATGAAGGCGTCGCGGTTGTCGTCGGTCTTCAGCTGCCGGAACGTGTAGCCGTTGGAGACGAAATAGACCGGATTGGTCGAGGCGGCGCTGTAGCTGCAATTGGTCGCCGCCCCGCCGCCGGCCACGGCGGTGGGGGTGGTGTTGACGGTGTTGCAGGGCTGGAAGCTGGAGCTGCCGGTGTAGAAGTCCTCCGGCTGCGAGCTGTCGGTGTGCGAATAGCCCATCGACACGCCGATATCGCCGATGGCGGTCTCGAACTGGTCGATATAGGAGGCCGAGCCGCGGAAGCCCTGGCCGTCGCGGCCGGAGACGCGGTCGTCATAGGGGTTGTAGACGCCGCGCAGGTCGAGCTGGAAGCGGCGCTTGCCATAGTCCAGCGGCCGCAGGGTGCGCAGCTCGATCGAGCCGGAGACCCCGCCCTCGACGAAGTCGGCCGACTGGGTCTTGTAGACCAGCACGCCGTTGACCAGCTCGGACGGGAACTGCTGGAACGACACGGTGCGGTCGCCGCCGCCGCTCGACACTTCGCGGCCGTTGAGGGTGGAGAAGCCAAGGAACGGGCCCAGGCCCCGCACCGAGATCTCGCTGGCGCTGCCCTTGAAGCGGTCGGCGGCGACGCCGGTGATGCGCTCGAGGGTCTCGCCGACCGACTGGTCCGGCAGGGCCCCGATCTCGTCATTGACGATAGCGTCGACGACGACGGCGGAGGTGCGCTTGGTCTCGGCCGAGCTGCGCTGGGTGGCGCGGATGCCGGTGACGACGACGGCCTCGACGGCCGACGAGTCGGGGGCGGGGGCGGCTTCCTGCGCCAGGACCGGGAAGGCCATCAGGGCGGCGGCGGAGGCCATCAGCGCCAGACGGCGCGCGCGGCGGCTGTCGGTGTTGTTGATCATGGTCTTCTCCCCTAGGACATCCGCCCGTGGCCCGGGCTGTTTGGATTTCAGCGGCGACCATACTGCGATTGGTCTGCCGCGCAAGCCAACTGGCCTGACCAAATGTCCACCGGTGTCATTATGTGGCCTGGACGCTACACCTCCGAAATCGCGGCCCGATCAAACCCGAGCGGCCACGCGGTGATTTCCCGTCGTGCTGGCTTGACCAGTCCCCGCCGCCTCGCGAGGGTGCGGCGACGTGGAAACCACGCATCCGGGGGACGAACCATGCGCGCCAGCTTGATTCTTGCGATGGCGGCCACGCTGCTGGCCGGCGGCGGCGCGATCGCCGCCCCCGCCCCGGCCGCCGCCCCGCCGGCCCGCGCCGCCGAGGTCCTGCCCCTGGCCCGCCAGGTCGCCGACTGGCAATTGGCCCATATGGGCGGCTTCGACTATGTCGGCACGTTCAAGGACAACACCGCCAAGCCGCGCGGCTGGATCCAAGGGGCGTTCTTCCTGGGGCTGACCGCCTTCGCCGACCGCACCGGCGAGCCGCGCTACGCCCAGGCCATCCTCGACCATGGCCGCGCCCAGGCCTGGCGGCTGGGCGACCGGCCGATGCACGCCGACGACCACGTCATCGGCCAGACCTGGCTGTGGGCCGATGGCAGGACCCGCGACCCGGCGACCATCGCCCCGCTGAAGGCCCGCTTCGACGCCATCCTCGCCAACCCGCCCCATGCCGACCTGGCCTTCGCCGACCTGCCCGGCGGCGGCGAGCCCGCCTGCCAGACCCGCTGGTGCTGGAGCGACGCCCTGTTCATGGCCCCGGCCACCTGGACCGGCCTGAGCCGGGCCACCGGCGATCCGCGCTACGCCGCCTATGGCGACCGCGAATTCTGGGCCGCCACCGACTATCTGTACGACCCGGCCGACCACCTGTTCTACCGCGACAGCCGGTTCTTCGAGCGCCGCGACGCCCAGGGTCGCAAGATCTTCTGGAGCCGCGGCAACGGCTGGGTCTATGGCGGCCTGGTCAATATCCTCAAATCGCTGCCGGCCGACCACCCGTCGCGGCCGCGCTATGTGGCGATGTTCAGGCAGATGTCGGCCAAGCTGGTGACGCTGCAGAAGGCCGACGGCTACTGGCCGGCATCCTTGCTGGCCCCCGAGCATTCGCCGCCGGAGACCAGCGGCACGGGCTTCTTCGTCTATGGCCTGGCCTACGGCCTCAACAGCGGCCTGCTGGACAACGCGACCTATCGCCCGGCCGTCGACCGCGGCTGGGCGGCCCTGGCCGCCGCCGTGCATCCGGACGGCAAGCTGGGCTGGGTGCAGCAGGTCGGCTACGCCCCCGATCAGGTGGCCTATGCGGACACCCAGCTCTACGGCGTCGGCGCTTTCCTGCTGGCCGCGTCGGAGCTGTCCGCGCCGCCGAAGCGGCGATAGGCGCTTTCGAGGGGGCCAATCGACGCCGAGGGCGTTACCCTGTCTCGGAAGCAGAGAGGCGCGCGCATGGACTTCGAGATGGTGATCGCTCAGCTGGAGGACGCGCTGCAGACCAGCCTGGAAAGCGGCATCAAGGCCATCCGGGCGGGAAACGTCGACGGCGGCCTGGCCGATCTCGAACGCGGCAACGCCAAGATCAACCAGGCGCTGGACATGCTGCGCTCGATCCACCCCGCAACCCAGCCCGGGGCGTTCTAGGCTACAGCTTGTGGACACTCAGCGCCGGGGTGCGAAAACCTCGTCCTTCGACAAGCTCAGGATGAGGTTTTCGACTGCACGGCCGCCAAGATAACCCTCATCCTGAGCTTGTCGAAGGACGAGGGCGGGCCCGCTGAATTGCGGGAGGAAGCGCAAGTGTCCACGGAACCTACAGCCACAGCCCCCGCGCCGTGATCCCGTCGCCCCAGAAGCCCGGGGCCGGCGGGGCGAGCCGCCCGTGGTCCACCCGGGCGCCGCCGGGATGGTCGCGGGCCAGCCACCAGGGGCCGTCGAGGTCGGCGAAGTCGCAGGCCGCCCCCAGGTGCAGGGCCGGGGCTATGCCCAGCGACGAGGCGACCATGCAGCCGGTCATCAGGGTGAAGCCCAGGCCGCGGGCCGTCTCCAGCATGGCCAGGGCCTCGGTCAGCCCGCCGGCCTTGTCGAGCTTGAGGTTGACCGCCCGGTAGCGGCCGCGCAGGGCGGCCAGGTCGCCGGCGACATGGGCCGACTCATCGGCGCAGATCACGAACGGCGGGTCGTAGCCCTCCAACGCCGCGTCGTCGTCGGCCGGCAGCGGCTGTTCGATCAGGGCGATGTCGAGGTCGGCCAGCAGCGGCTTGAGCCCGTCGAGAATGGCGAAGGTCCAGCCCTCGTTGGGGTCGACGATCAGCCGGGCGCCGGGGGCGGCCTTGGCCACCGCCCGCAGGCGGGCGGCCGGGTCGTCGGCGCTCAGCTTGACCTTGATCAGCGGCGCGTCGGCCACCGCCCGCGCCGCGGCGGCCATGGCCTCGGGCGCGTCGAGGCTGACGGTGACGGCGGTGACCAGCGACGGCGGAACGGCCAGGCCGGTGGCCTGGGCGACGCTGACGCCGGTGCGCCGGGCCCGCAGGTCCCACAGCGCGCAGTCGACGGCGTTGCGGGCCGCGCCGGCCGGCAGGCCAGCGACCAGCTCGGCCTCGGTCGCGCCGTCGGCGAAGGCGCCCGCCAGCGGGGCCAGCTGCGCCAGCACGCTGTCGACGGTCTCGCCGTAGCGGCCATAGGGCACGCTCTCGCCCCGGCCGATCGCGCCGGCCTCGGCCAGCGTCACGGTGACCACCTCGGCGGCGGTCTTGACGCCGCGCGAGATGCGGAACGGGGCCTTGAGCGGATGGCTGACGGCGGCGGCGACGAAGGTGCGGGACATCGCGGCAGCTTAGCGGGGCCGCGCCGTGGCGCTAGGGTGACGCGCGCTCCGCCCCTTCCCTTTTCACACCGTCATCCTAGGCCTTGTGCCTAGGATCCCTCTGTCCGCTGCAGGTGCGGTGGGGGACGGCGCCGCGCGGCGCCGTCGCGGCACCTCACGTGGAAGCTGAAACAGGGGTCCTAGGCACAAGGCCTAGGATGACGGGCGTGGGGGGAGGAGGCCTCTCACCAGCGCGGGATCGGCGAGTCGGCCCGGCGTTCGGCAAACAACCGCAGCGCCAGGCGCGGGCGGATCAGGAACAGGCCGGCCCAGACCAGCAGCACGCCGACATAGGCCGGCGTCAGCGGGCGGCGGTTCGAGGCGCGAGCGGCGGAGAAGCGGAGCGGCATAGCGAAGTCGGTCATGGTGGTCTCCCTGGACAGCGCCACCCTGGCCGGGCCATACGTCAGAAGCGGACGCAGCGCGCCGCGCCTTTCGAACCTTTCCCGGCGCCGGGCTTTTAGCCAGGGCGCGAAGAGGCCGTCCCGATGTCCAAGCCGATCACCATCGTCATCCCCCACGCCCTGGGCGTCCCGGAGGCCCGGCGGCGCATCGAGGAAGGCCTGGCCCAGCTGGTCGGCCAGGCCGGCGGCGGGCTGGCCAAGGTTCACCAGACCTGGGACGGCGACCAGATGACCTTCTCGGCCCAGACCATGGGCCAGACCATCACCGGCGTCCTGCACGTGCTGGGCGACGCGGTGCGCATGGAGGTGGTGCTGCCCGGTCTGCTGGGCATGATCGCCGGCAAGATCAAGGGCCAGGTGCAGAAGCAGGGAACCTTGCTGCTGGAGAAGAAGTAGCGGCGTCGGCGGCGCGAAATCCTCGTCCTTCGACAAGCTCAGGATGAGGATTTCGCAGGCGAGCGCGGCGCTAAAAGGAGCCCTCATCCTGAGCTTGTCGAAGGACGAGGGCGGCCCCGCCGCCTAGGCCTTGGCCCTCTTGGCCGCCGGCTTCGCATGCCCCGTCGCCCGCTTGCGCGGCTGGGCCGCCGCCGGGGTGGTCTTGCGGGCCTTGTCGCGCGCCTTCTTCTCGGCCTCGGCCTTGGCCGCCACGGCGGCGCTGCGCCGGGCCTGCTTCTCGCAACGCTCGCGCAGCACCTCCAGCTCCTTGTCGGTCAGTTTCTCGATACCCATGAACTCGTTATCGGCCTCGGACGACAGGATCAGCTCGTCGAGCTTGGTCTGCAGCGCCAGGCCGTCGCGGTTCTGGGTGTTCTGGATCAGGAACACCATCAGGAAGGTGACGATGGTGGTGCCGGTGTTGATCACCAGCTGCCAGGTCTCGGAAAAGCCGAACACCGGCCCCGACAGGGCCCAGGCCGCCACCACGAAAAGGCAGATCAGGAAGGCCGGCGGACTGCCGGAGATCCGCGCCGTGGCGTTGGCGAACTTGGCGAATTGCTTGTCCATGATCTCTCTCTGAGCCGTGATCTGCGATAACGGACCGAGCCGCGCTTTCGTTCGACGGCGGCGAAAGGAAAGACCGACCATGTCCCGTCCGGCGCGTTAGACCCCCATGCCTTTCGATCCCTACATCCTGTTCCTGCTCGGCCTCGGCGTCGTGGTGCTGCTGATCTCTTGGCTGCCGCTGGCCCTGCGCAAGCTGCCGCTGTCGCTGGCCATCTCCTGTGTCGGCCTGGGCGTGCTGGTGTTCGCCAGCGGGGCCCTGTCGTTCCGGCCCAATCCGCTGCGGTTCTCGACCCTGACCGAGCACCTGACCGAGCTGGTGGTCATCGTCTCGCTGATGGGGGCGGGGCTGAAGATCGACCGCCGCATCGGCTGGCGGGCCTGGAGCTCGAGCTGGCGGCTGATCGCCATCACCATGCCGCTGTCGATCGCCGGGGTGACGCTGATGGGCGTCCACGGCCTGGGGCTGGGCCTGGCCTCGGCCCTGCTGCTGGGGGCGGTGCTAGCCCCGACCGATCCGGTGCTGGCCTCGGACGTCCAGGTCGGACCGCCGCGTTCGGGCGAGGACGGCGAGGTGCGCTTCGCCCTGACCTCGGAGGCGGGGCTGAACGACGGCTTCGCCTTCCCGTTCGTGCACCTGGCCATCGCCATCGCCGCCGCGGGCGTCGTCACCCCCAAGCTGCTGACCGACTGGGCCGGCGTCGACGGACTGTGGCGGGTGGCGGCCGGCGGCGGGGTCGGCTGGCTGGTCGGCAAGGCCCTGGGCTGGCTGACCTTCCGGGCCCCGCGGGCGCGGCTGTCGGGCACCGGCGACGGCCTGGTGGCCCTGGGGGCCACCTTCGTCGCCTACGGGATCACCGAGGCGGTCCACGGCTACGGCTTCCTGGCGGTGTTCGTCGCCGCCCTGGCCCTGCGGGCCACCGAGCGCGACCACGCCTTCCACGAGGAGATGCACGACTTCGCCGAGCAGATCGAACGGCTGCTGATGCTGCTGGTCTTGGTGCTGTTCGGCGGGGCCATCGCCTCGGGCCTGCTGGCCTCCCTGACCTGGCGCGACGCCGCCCTGGGCCTGGTGCTGCTGTTCGTGGTGCGGCCGCTGGCCGGTTGGGTCGGCCTGATCGGCACGGCCTTGCCGCAGCGCGACCGACTGCTGATCGGCTTCCTCGGCATCCGGGGAATCGGGTCGTTCTACTATCTGGCCTACGCCCTCAACCACGGCCGCTTCGAGGGCTGGGACAGGCTATGGGCGATCACCGGCTTCGTGGTGCTGATCTCGATCGTCATCCACGGGATCACGGCGACGCCGATGATGCGGTGGATCGATCGGCGCGGGCGGCCGGTCTCGCTGGAGGGCGCGCCGGCGGGCGTCGATGAACTGGGCTTGATGGAGGCGAAACGCCGTGACCAAGCGGCCCGGGCGACGAGGCCCCGGCGCGACGGCCGTTCCGACTAGAAAACCGGCGGCGGACGCCAGCGCCCGCCGCCGATCTCTTGGAGTGCTTACTTCTTGGCGCCGGCCACGGTGTCTTTCAGACCCTTGGACGGGCGGAAGCGGACCGCCTTGGTGGCGGCGATCTGGATGGCCGCGCCCGTGGCGGGGTTACGGCCTTCGCGCGCGGCGCGATCGGCCACGTCGAAAATGCCCAGCGACGACAGGCGGACTTCTTCGCCCTTGGCCAGGCTGCCGCTGATAGCCGAGAAGGTGGCGTCGATCAGACGGCCGGCTTCGGCTTGGGACACGCCGGCGTCGGAGGCGACCTTGGCGATGAGTTCAGATTGGTTCATGGGACTGACGTTTCCGTTCTGAGTTCGTCTTTGGATAGCATCCACGCACGGCGCTACTTTCGCGCCACAACCAGCTGCTGTCGACTGTGATGGCTGATTCAGACGGTTTGGGCCAGCGTTTCCGGCGTTTACCCTAAAAAGGACCGTGCTTGCCGACGCTCTCGAAACGGCCTTCCTCGGCCTTGTGGATGTATTGCGAGGCCACAAGCCAGGCCTTGACCGGCCGCAAGGCGCCCAAACAGGTGATGATCAGGGCCGGGAAGACGGTGACGAAGTGCACCCAGATCGGCGGATGGAAGCGCACCTCGATCCAGGCGAACAGGCCGATAATGACGATGCCGACGCCGCTCATCACGAAAAACGCCGGGCCGTCGGCCGGATCGGCGAAGCCGAAATCCAGGCCGCACTTGTCGCAGGCCTTGGCCAGGCTGAGGAAACCCTTGAACAGCTTGCCCACGCCGCAGCGCGGGCAACGGCACTTCAGCCCGGCGATCAGCGGGGACGGAGAGTCATAGACCGGGTCGACCATCACAAAGTCCTACCTACAATCGCCGAATTGATCCATACATTCGAAAGATAATGTATGGATTCGGCATGCCAAGCGCAATCCCCGCCGCCAACGCCGCCTGGCTGAAACGCGTCCAGGCCCTGGATGGTCCGCTCTATCAGCGCCTGGTCGCCGCCCTTGAGGCCGCCGTCGCCGAGGGCGAGCTGCAGGCCGGCGACCAGCTGCCGCCGCAGCGGGCGGTGGCCGCCCTGCTCGGCGTCGACTTCACCACCATCACCCGCGCCTACGCCCTGGCCCAGGAACGCGGCCTGGTCGAAGGCGCGGTCGGTCGCGGCACCTTCGTGCGCCGGCGGGCCGAGCCGGACGAGGCCGGCCTGGTCGATCTGAGCATGAACCTGCCGCCCCCGCCGCTGGGCCTGTCGCTGGCCGGCCTGCTGAAGGACACCACCAAGGCGGTGCTGGACCACGTCGATCCGGCGGCGATGATGGCCTACCACCCCGGGGCCGGCTCGCTGGCCCAGCGGACGGCGGCGGCCCAGTGGCTGGCTCCCGGCCTGGGCGCGGTGGCGCCCGACCGCGTCCTGGTCTGCGCCGGGGCCCAGACCGCCCTGGCCGCGGTGCTCACCAGCCTGGCCCGGCCCGGCGACGCGGTGATCGTCGAGCCCTTGACCTATCCCGGCCTGCTGACCCTGGCGGCCCATCTGGGCCTGAGGCTGATCGCCTGTCCCGTCGACGATGACGGGCTGGAGCCGAAGGCGCTGGAGCGGCTGTGCGCCCAGCGCCGGCCCAAGGCGATCTATCTGGTCCCCGCCCTGCAGAACCCCACCACCCGGACGATGGGCGAGACGAGGCGTGCACAGATCGCCGCCGTCGGCCGGCGCACGGGCGTGCCGATCCTCGAGGACGACGCCTATGGCCGCCTGGCCGACCATCCTCTGCCCGCCCTGGCCCGGCTGGCGCCGGAGGTCTGCTTCCACGTCGCCACCCTGGCCAAGGCCCTGTCGCCGGGGCTGAGGATCGCCTTCGTGGTCGCCCCCGACGCCGCGGCGGCCGAACGGCTGGCCCAGGCGCTGCGGGCGGTGTCGCAGATGGCCTCGCCGCTGATCGGCACGGTGGTCACCCGCTGGATCCACGACGGCGTCGCCGAGGCCCTGCTGCAGGGCGTGCGGCGCGAGGCCGCCGCCCGCCAGGCCATCGCCCGCGAGATCCTGCCGGCGGCCCGCGGCGGACCGGACGGCGTCCATGTCTGGCTCGACCTGCCGGCCGCCTGGGACAGCCACCGACTGCGCGACGCCGGCCGCCGACGCGGCCTGGCCCTGGCGGCGGCCGACGCCTTCGCCGCCCCGGGGGTCACCGCCAACGGCCTGCGCATCTCGCTCGGGGCGCCGACCCAGCGGGCGGTGCTGGCCGAGGCGTTGCGGGGGGTGGCGGCGTTGCTGGCGGAGGGATAAGGCGCCCTCGATCCTCCCCCTGAGGGGGGAGGATCCTCGAGATCAGCGGCGCGACGCCCCCTATTGCAGCTCGACGCCCTCGCCGCCGCCGTCGCCCAGGGCGTCCTCCAGCGACTCGATGATCTCGTCCATCTGCGAGGGCGTGATCTCGACGTACAGGGTGTCGCCGCCGATGGCCGACACCAGCAGGCGATAGC
>JAQGIN010000541.1 GCA_028291125.1 Caulobacter sp. | reverse complement strand
CCTAGAAGCTCCAGCGCAGGCCGGTCGACAGCACCGCCGCCGAACCGCCGACATCGCCCCGCAGGTTCAGGGTCGTGGCCGCGGCCGTGCCGGCGTAGATCGTCTCGGTGCGGTTGATCTTGGTGTCGTCGAAGCTGATGTACGACACCGCCGCGTCCAGCTTCAGATTGGGGCGGATCTGGCCGGTGGCGCCGATGGCGTAGATCATCCGGTCGCCGTCCGGCACCCGGGCGGTGCGGCCGATGTCGGGGGTCGGGGTCGGGTCGTACTGCACGCCGGCCCGCAGGGTCAGCTTGGGATTGACGTCATAGTCGACGCCGACCGCCACCGTGGTGGTGTCCTTGTAGTTCTGGGCGCTGACCGTGCCGCCGCCGGGATAGGCGACGACGATCTGGTCGAACTCGCTCCAGCCGATGCGCGACACCGAGGCGTTGAGGGTGGCCTTGTCGGTCACCTGCCAGCGGGCGCCCAGATTGGCCATCCACGGGGTGGTGATCTTGGCCTGGCCGTCGACATTGACATTGCCGCCGGCCAGCGGGCCCAGCAGGCCGGAGACCACCACGTGGCCGTCCAGCTTGTGGTCGATCTTCGAGCGGTACGAAGCGCCGATGGTCAGGGCCGGGCTGGCGTGGAACTGCGCGCCGACGTTCCAGCCGTAATCCCAGTTGCCGTCGCCCTTCAGCGACGACGAGCCGTCGGGCAGCAGCGGCGACAGGTTGGGCAGGGCCGAGGTCAGTTCGGCGTCGGTGTACTGGGCCGACACGCCCACGCCCAGGTCGAGCATGTCGTTGAGGCGGTAGGCGATCGTGCCCTGCACGTCGATGGTCTTCAGGTTGGACTTCAGCGCGTCGTAGCGGGTCCAGCTGTCGCTGTTGTAGTCGGTGGTGAAGTTGTAGGGCGCGGCGGCCGACAGGCCGACGGCCAGCTTGTCGTTGAGGCGGAAGGCGGCGGCGAAGTTCGGCACGATGCCGTCATTGATCGGGCCGCTGGCCCGGGGGGCGCCGCCGACCGGGGTGGTCAGGCCGCCGGGGATCACCGGCCGGGTCAGGGTCGAGCCGGTGTCGTTGACGTCGGAATCGACCTGCACCAGGTGCACGCCGCCATAGATTTCGTTCTGATCGAGGCCGGCGATCGAGGCCGGGTTCCACCACAGGCTGGCGGCGCCGCGGTCGGCGACCTCGCCCGAATAGGCGCGGCCCGCGCCGCGCACGGACTGTTCCTGCAGGTAGAAGGCGGCCGCATGGGCCTGGGCGGCGATCAAGACGGCGCCGCCAGCAACGCTGGCGAAAAGACGGAAACGCGAAGGGGACATGGCACTGACCTTTGGCGGAAGGAGGCGCGGGGAGGCGCCGGTCGAACGTTCGATTGACCGCCGCCTTAACGCAACGAACCGGAAACCGTTGCTATTTCTCTGGCGGCGGCAATTTCATGGGTTTGGCGCGTGAAAAAAGGCGCGATAAAGGCGGCTTTATTGCCAAATCCGTCAAAAACTACCCGCCGGACAGCTTGCGGAAGAACTTCTGTCCTTGTTCGCCGCCGGCGAAATAGGCCTTTTGACCGGCCTCGTCGGCGATCTGGCTCCAGCTGTCGCGGACTTCCTCGGCCGACAGCCCGCCTTCGCCCAGATAGACGCCCTCGGTCTCGTAGATCCGCGACAGGGCGAACACCCCGGCCCCGGCGGCGAGGATGGCCCCGGTGGGGGCGTCGTCCGAGGCCAGATAGACCACGCCGGGGGTGACATATTCCGGGTTCAGCTTGGCCAGGATCTCCGGCGGCATCAGGCCCTCGGTCATCCGGGTGGCGGCCACCGGGCTGATGGCGTTGATGTGGACATTGGTCTTCTGGCCCTCGAGCTTGAGGGTGTTCATCAGGCCGACGATGGCCATCTTGGCCGCGCCGTAGTTGGACTGGCCGAAATTGCCGTACAGGCCCGAGGACGAGGTGGTGACGACGATGCGGCCGTAGCCCTGGGCCTTCATGATGTCCCAGACCGCCTTGATCGGCTTGAACGTGCCCCAGACGTGGACCTGCATCACCGCCTCGAAGTCGGCGAGCTCCATCTTCGACAGGGTGCGGTCGCGCAGGATGCCGGCGTTGGCGACCAGGATGTCGACCCGTCCCCAGGCGTCCATCGCCTGCTGGACCATGTGGGCGACGCCGGCGTCGTCGGTGACCGACGAGCCGTTGGCCAGGGCCTCGCCGCCGAAGGCCTGGATCTCCTCGACCACCTTGGTCGCCGCCTCGGACGAGCCGCCCGACCCGTCGACGCTGCCGCCCAGGTCGTTGACCACCACCTTGGCGCCGCGCCGGGCCAGCTCCAGCGCGTGCTGGCGGCCGAGACCGCCGCCGGCGCCCGTGACGATCGCGACCTTGCCGTCGAAGCGGATGTCGGCCATGCGCAGTTCTCCTCAAACATTCGTTCGTATTGGCGCGTTGTGCGGCGCGGGCGGCGAGGCGTCAAGCCGGCGGGCGACGAAACCCGTCCCCAGGTTATCCACAGGTTGGCACGGAAATTGCTTGGCTTTCCGGCGGTAGGTTCAGTCACGCGTCTTGCGCAGTTCGGCGCCGCCGGCCCTTCGGCCGTTCCGCCGTAGCCAGTCGTCTTCGCCCGTCGGCGAAGCGGCGAGGATGGACAGATGGGACAAACGTTTTCCAGCGGCGCGGAGGCCGGCAAGGACAGCAAGGCCGTGCCGCGCGCCGTGCAGCCGTCGCGGCTGTTTGGCCTGGACACCCTGAACGCCCTGCTCGCCGAGCAGGTCGATCCTGTCGAGGAGGCCGCGCCGCGCGACGGGCCGTCGACGATCGAGGCCTGGCTGGTCCGCGAAGGCCTACAGGAATTCGCCGCCGACGAGCCCGTCGAGGACCTGCCCGACCTGGCCGCCTCGGCGGCGTCGATGGCGGCCTCGGCGGCGGATCCCGAGACCGACGCGATCCTCCAGGCCTGGGAGGACGAGGCCCTCGACCCCCAGCCGTTCCATCCGCCGGCCACGGCGGCCGAGCCGGCGGCGGCGCGCGAGGAGGCCCGCCGCCGCGAGTTGCTGGGCGCCATCGATCGCCTGACGGCCACGGCGGGGGCCGGCCGGACCAGCCGTAGCGCCTAGCCGCCGGCCACGAAAAACGCCGCCCGGTTTCCCGGACGGCGTTGTTGGATCGGCGGCGAAGGCGGCTGTCAGCCCTTCTTGCCTTGACCGCCTGGCGCGACCGGGGCGGCGCGTTTGGCGCCGGCCGTCTGGCCCGGCTTCATGAACTTCACCAGCACGCGCTGGCCGACCAGCAGCGGCGCGCCTTCGGC
>JAQGIN010000535.1 GCA_028291125.1 Caulobacter sp. | reverse complement strand
AGTTCGGTCAGCAGCCGCTCCTCGCCGACCACCTTGTCGCCGTCCAGGGTCAGGCGGACCAGGTGGGTCAGGCCCATCGAGCCGACGAACAGGCTGCCCTTCCACATCGGAAACAGCTTGGCTTCGTAGAAGGCCATGCCCGAGGGGGCGATCACCGGATCCCAGTAATAGACCGGCTGCTCCATGCCGGCCTTCTGGGTGACGCCGTCGCCGATCGGCTTGCCGGAATATTCCTCGCCATAGGTGATGGTCGGCCAGCCATAGTCCTTGCCGGCCTTGGGGATGTTCAGCTCGTCGCCGCCGCGGGCGCCGTGCTCGACCGTCCACAGCTTGCCGGTGCGCGGATTGATCGCCGCGGCCTGGACGTTGCGGTGGCCGTACGACCAGATCTCCGGCTTGGCGCCGGCCTGGCGGACGAAGGGATTGTCGGCGGGGATCGCGCCGTCGGGCTTGATGCGGATCACCTTGCCGAGCGCGCCGTCCAGCCGTTGGGCCTGGACGCGGCCGGGCAGGATCGAGCGGTCGCCGGTGGTGATGAACAGATCGCCGTCCGGGGCGAAGGCCAGGCGGCCGCCGAAGTGCAGGGTCGACTGCAGGGTCGGCGACTGGCGCCAGATCACCTTCACCGCCTCGACCTGCGGATTGGGGCCGTCGACCAGCTTGCCGCGGGCCGCCGTCGTGCCGTTGGCGCCGTCGGCGCCCGGCTCGGCATAGGTCCAGTAGATCAGGCCGTTGCGGGCGAAGTGGGGGTCGAGGGCGACGTCGAGCAGGCCGCCCTGGCCGCGGGTGTCGACCGCCGGCAGGCCGGAGACCGGGGCCGACAGCGTGCCGTCGGCGGCGACGATGCGCAGGCGTCCGGCCCGTTCGGTGACCAGCATCCGGCCGTCGGGCAGGAAGGCCATGCCCCAGGGGTGATCGAGCCCCTTGGCGATCACCTTGACCGCGAAGGCGGCGTCGACGCTGCGGCGCGGCGCGCGGGTCTGGCCGGGCAGGGCTGGCTTCTGTTCGGGAACGTTGGGCGGCCGGCTCTCGACCGGCGGGCCTTGGCCCGCGACGCTGGCGTTGGCGGGCGACTGGGCCTGGCTGCCGGGTCCGCAGGCGGAGACAGCAAGGACGGCGAGGATCAGAAGGGCTGGGCGCATGGCGCAACCTTAGCGGACATTTCCCTCGCCTGGCGAGAGGGGGCGTTGGGGCGCGTTGACAGCCGCCGCCGGCCCGCCGAAGGTCCGCCCGCCGCGTCGCCGCCAGGAGCCGTCCTTGACCCCGATCCTCCACGCCATGCTGGGCAAGGGCCTGGGCGGACTGGAGCAGGTGTTCCTCGACTACCAGCCGATCCTCGAGGCCTATGCCGCCGCGCGGGGCGCGGCCTGCGTCGGGGCGGTGCGGGCCGGCGGCAAGGTGGCGGCCCAGGCGGCCGGGCGCGTCCCGCCCTTCGCCGCCCTGCCGGCCTATACCGACTGGGACCCGGTCAGCCGCGGCGCGGCCCGAGCCCTGGTCCGGCGGCTGGCGCCGTCGCTGGTGATCAGCCACGGCCAGCGGCCGGCCCGGCTGTTCCAGCGGGTGACGTCGGCCACGACGCGGCTGGCGGTGGTGCTGCACAAGCCGGTCTTCGACCTGGAGCCCAGCCGCACGCACTATCTATGCGTCGGCCGTCACCTGGCCGAGCTGGCCATCGCGCGCGGCGCCCGACCCGAGCGGGTGCATGTCATTCCCAACGCGGTGACGCCGCCGTCGGTCCTGGCCCTGCCGTTCGCCCGGCCCGACGCCCCGCCGCGGCTGGTCGCAGCCGGCCGACTGCACCCCAAGAAGGGCTTCGACGTGCTGATCGCCGCGGTGGCGCTGCTGCGCGACCAGGGGCTGGACGTCGGTTGCGAGATCGCCGGCGAGGGCGACGAGCGCGGCAAGCTGGAGGCCCAGATCGCCGCCCTGGCCCTGGGCGACCGCGTGCGTCTGGTCGGCTGGAAGAGCGACGTCGCCGCCTTCCTGGCCGGCGGCGACGTCTTCGCCTTCCCGTCCCATCAGGAGGGCTTCCCCCTGACCCTGCTGGAGGCCATGGCCGTCGGCCTGCCGGCGGCGGCCAGCGCCATTCCCGGGCCGCTGGAGATGATCGAAGATGGGGTCAGCGGCGTGCTGACGCCGCCGGGCGATCCGGCCGCCCTGGCCGCCGCCCTGGCCGCCCTGATCGCCGCCCCGGCCAAGGCTCAGGCCCTGGGCCGCCAGGCCCGGACCACGGTGCTGGCCGAGTACGGTCCCGAGCGCCTGGCGCAAAGGCTGGGGACAGCCCTCGACGCCATCCTCGCCCGGGCTTGAAGCCGGCCCCGCTTTGCGCTTATAAGCCCGCCTCGCCTTGCGCGGCTGGGTAGCTCAGATGGTTAGAGCGGAGGATTCATAACCCTCAGGTCGGCGGTTCGATCCCGCCCCCAGCCACCACTCCCGACGCGGTCGGCCAATGGCGGATTTCCCTACCCCACAACGCACGAAGCCCTGGCCAAGGCCGGGGCTTCGCGGTTTCGGCGGCTGGCGGACGACGGTTAGCCCGCGTCGTCCGGGGTTTCCTCGGCCATGGCGCGGACCAGGTCGAGGATCTGGCGGCGGACCTTGCCGCGGCTGATTTTGGGGAAGGCCTCGGCCAGTTCCAGGCCCTCGGGGGTGGTCAGGAAGTCCTGCAGGATGCGCTGGGCCTCCTGGCCCGCGTCGTCGCCGTCGGCGCCGTCCAGCGGATCGGCCAGGCCTTCGAAGAAGAACGACACCGACGACTGCAAGGCGCGGGCGATCTCGTACAGCTTGCTGGCGCTGACGCGATTGGCGCCGCGTTCGTATTTCTGCACCTGCTGAAAGGTCAGGCCCAGGGAATCGGCCAGCTGCTCCTGGCTGACGCCGAGCAGCTTGCGGCGCATGCGCACCCGGGCGCCGACATGCAGGTCGACGGGGTTGGGGCGACGGCCTTCTGTGTCTTCGCTCAAGGGTCAAGGCTCCAAACGAACGGGACATAGCCCATGCCACGCGGCGGCGGCCGGGAAAAGCCGGTTTGGCGCTAAGTGGCCGGATCGCGAAGGTTTCCGGGGCTCTTGGGCGCCGCCTGCGCGCCCGAGGTCACGCCCGCCGCGGCTCGGCGGTGTCTTCCAGGTCGCCGTCGGCGCCGAGCAAGGCGTTGAGCACGATGGCCAGGCGTTCGGGCTTGATCGGCTTCTCGACCACGTCCTGCATGCCGGCCGCCATATAGGTGGCGACGTCGGTCGGATCGGCGTTGGCGGTGAGGGCGACGATCGGGGCGGAGCCGGCCCGGCCGGGCAGGTCGCGGATGGCGCGGGTGGCGGCGACGCCGTCCATGCGCGGCATGCGGATATCCATCAGGATCAGGTCGAAATGACGCGAGCGCGCGGCCTCGAGCGCCTCCACGCCATCCTCGGCCTGCTCGCTGGTGCAGTCGAACATCTCGCACAGGGCCTCGACCACCAGGCGGTTGGTGGCGTTGTCGTCGACGATCAGGATGTGGGCGGCGGGCCGCTCATTGGCCGGCGTCTCGTCGGGCGCGGCGGCGGCCTCGGGGGCGACCACCTGGAAGCAGACGGTGACGCCGGCGCCGACATTGGCCTCGGCGGTGATCGAGCCGTCCATGACGGTGATAATGCGGCGCGCCAGCGCCATGCCCAGGCTCACGGAAAGGTCATCGCCGCCGGCGTGCTCCTCGGCCAGGGGCTCGAACAGCCGCGCCTGGCGTTCCGGCGCCGGGGTGACGCCGCTGTCGCGCACGCTGCCCTCCAGCATCACGCCCTGCAACACCGGCCGGGCGCGCAGCGCGCACTCGACGGCGCCGCGGCGGCCCTGGCTCAGGGCGCGGGCGATCAGCGCGTCGAACACCTGCATCAAACGCTCGGCGTCGATGTCGGCGGCGAACTCCGGGTCGCCGTCATAGGAGACCAGCAGCGTCGCGCCGGCGTCCATGGCGCGCCTGCTCCAGCGCGCCTCCAGGCCGTCGATCAGGTCGCGCAGGCGTTGCGGCTTCGGCTCGATG
>JAQGIN010000416.1 GCA_028291125.1 Caulobacter sp. | reverse complement strand
TGGGCGACGATCGTCGCCGGCCCGAACACCGCCGCGTCGTCGGGCAGGCCAAACGCCGGCCACGAGGCGACCAGCAGTTCGGCGGCCAGGGCCACCAGCTGCAGGGTGGTCTTCCACTTGGCCAGCTGGGTGACCGGCAGCTTGATCCCCTGGCCGGCCCCGACCTCGCGCAGGGCGCTGACGGCGAATTCGCGAAACAGGATCAGGCCGGCCGGCAGCACCACCATCGGCTGGGGGCCAAGCGCCAGCAGGCCCAGCAGGGCCCCGCAGACCAGGATCTTGTCGCCGATCGGGTCGAGGATCGCCCCCCAGACGCTGGTGGCGTTCAGCTTGCGGGCCAGCCAGCCGTCGAAGAAGTCGGTGATCGCCGCCACCACGAACGACCAGAACGCCCAGCGCTCCAGCGACATCTGCTGGCCGACGCTCAGCTGGCCGCTGAGCCAGGGCGCCGCCCCGCCGGCCGCGGCCAGGGCCACGAACATGAACAGGGCGATGACCAGCCGGGCCGAGGTGAGGATGTTGGGCAGGTTTTTCATGAGCCGATCTTTGCCATTAAAGCCAGGCCGCCGAAAGCCGACCCCGCGTGCCGAGGATTTTTCCCAGGCTGGTTGATGCGCGCGCCCGCGCCGCCTAGGGGTGAACGCCGCACGGGGGCTTGAGGGGGCGAAAGATGTCTAAGGCGAAGCGGAGCGTCCTGGTGGCGACCTTGGCGGCGCTGTGGTGCCTGGTCCTGGCCCTGGCGCTGGCGTGGAACCGCATCCTCTCCAGCTCGGTCGACATCTCCTACCACCTGCAGGTGATGGAGGTGGTGCGCCACGCCTGGATCATCCCGCCGGCCGGCCACGAGTTCATGGCCGAGATGATCCTCTATCCCAAGCTCAGCCACCGGCTGGCGGCCCTGGCCGCTCTGCTGGGCCGCGGCGAGTTGAACGCCCTGACCCTGATGGGCTGCCTGTCGGCGGCCATCGTCTGGCTGTGCCTGTTCGACCAGGCGCGGCGGGTGTCGCGGGGCGTGCTGGCGTCGGGCCTGGCCCTAGCGATCGCCAATGTCTTCGTCACCCGCGCCAGCCTGGGCGGCGAGATCGTCGGCAACTTCTTCTATCCGCAGATCGTCGGCGAGGCCGTGGGCCTGCTGTCCCTGGTCGCCGGCGCCGCCGTGCTGAATCGCTCGACCCGCGGGTTCGTGGCCTTCGCGGTCGCCGCCACCCTGCTGTGCGGCTGTTTCCACCTGGTGCCGACCCTGAAGCTGGCCGGCGCCTTCATGGCCTTGTTGGGCGTGGCCGGACTGCGGACCCTGATCCGCGAGCGGCGTCTGGACTGGGTCAGCCTCTTGGGCCTGGTCGCCATCCCGGCGGCGGTGGTGCTCAATCCGTTCTTCGGCCGCATGCGCTGGATGGCGACCAATAACGGCAGCGTCAATTTCCACGCCGAGCTGTCGCTGCACCAGTTGGGGGCCGCCGGCCTGCTGCTGCTGGCGCTGTCGGCCTGGGTGCTGCTCGCCGACCTGCTGAGGCCCGCCGACCCCGAGGGGGCCAGGGCCGCCTCCCGGCGCGCCGCCCTGCTGCTGGCGGCCCTGGGCGCGGCCACGGCGGCCAGCCTGCTGGCCCAGTACGCGGCCCTGCACTTCCTCCACGACGGCTCGGTCTACGCGGTGCGCAAGCACGGCTTCGGGGTGTTCAGCCTGCTGGCCCTGGTCGTCCCGGTATGGGTCGGCGCGCGCGGGCCGGCCTGGCTGCGCGGCCCGGCCGGGCCGGCCTCGGCCGTCGCCGCCCAGACGGCGCTGATGCTGTGCCTGTTCCTGCGGCCCAGCGCCTTCGACGTGGCGGCCGCCAACAGCCTGTTGCGCGACGTGCGCGAGGTGCGGCTGACCCGCGGCCTGCACGGCGATCAGGTGCTGTTCTCGGCCGCCAAGGCCCCGCCGGTGGTCAACTACATGGCCACCATCGCCATGCTGCAGGCGCCGCACGGCGGCAATGTCCTGGCCCTGCTGACCGCGGGACGGCCCAATCGCCCCGGCGACGTGGCCCATGTCGTCACTCTGGCCGGCGACGCCTATGACAAGCCCGGCTGCCGCGTAGGGCCGCCGGTCGGCCAGGTGGTGGTGGTCTCCGGCCCCTGTATCGAGCCGCCGTCCCTGGTCTTCAAGGCCGGCGGCTCGGGCGTGGTCTATCTGCGTGACGGCTGGACGCCGCCGGAGGCCGGCGGCGTGTGGTCGAACGGCCATCGCGCCACCGTCGACATGCCGGTCAGCCCGGGCCAGCGTGGTCTGAGGGGCGCGCGGCTGGAGATCGCCAGCTTCGCCTTCCTGCCCGACCAGCAGCCGTTCCGCACGGTGAAGGTCTCGGTCGAGGGCAGTCCGCCCCAGACCTTCACCTTCAATCGCCAGGACGCCATCCGCCACGACTTCGCGCTGCCGCTGTCGCCCGACGCCGTCAGCCGGGCGTCGATCCGGGTGGTGTTCGACATCGCCGACCCGGCCACGCCCAAGTCGCTGGGCCTGGGCCCCGACACCCGCGCCCTGGGCGTCGGGCTGGAGGCGATGCGGATCGTCTCCGGTCAGTCCTCGGCGGCGAACACCCAGTAGCGGCTGATCAGGAACAGCGCCGCCGTATAGCTGATCACGGCCGCGCCTTGGGCGACGATCGGTCCCCAGGCGAGCGCGCCCAGGACCGTGCGCGCCAGCCACAGCACGCCCTGGTTCAACCCGAAGGCCAGGACCACGGCGGCGGCATAGCGCGGCGCTGCGCCGCGCCAGGATCGGGCCGCGCCGAAGACGAATAGCCGACTCAGCACGAAGCTGACGCAGATTCCCACGGCGTAGCCGCCGGCGTTGGCCAGGAACGGATTGAGGCCCGCGCCCTGCTCCAGGGCCACGATTACCGACAGGCCGACCAGGGTGTTGACCACCCCGGCCGCGCCATAGCGCAGGGCGTCGCGTCCCAGGGAGCGGCCCAGGGGGCGGCGAGTCACGCTAGCGCCTTGCGGGCGATCACCGCGATCGACAGACCGAACGGCAGGGCGCCAGCGGCGGCCAGCGGCGCCTCCAGGCCGAACAGGCCGGTCAGCAGCCGGTTCAGCCAGGCCGGCGGCATGGCGTCGTCGGGGGTCTCGCGGCCCAGCCAGCGCTTGAGCAGCCGCTGGGCGGCGGCGGGAGCGAACAGCAGGGTGTTGAAATAGGTCGCCGTCTCCACCGTCAGGCCGGCGGCCTCGAACAGCGCCCGATAGCGGGGCAGGGCGTAGCGGCGCTTGTGGTGATGAAGGGCGTCGTGCCGGCTCCACATCCACTGATAGGCCGGGACGGTGGTCAGCAGCGCGCCGCCCGGCGTCAGCAGCCCGGCCAGGGCCGCCACCGAGCCCTGGTCGTCGTCGACATGCTCGATGACGTCGAAGGCGCAGATCAGGTCGAAGCTGGCCGGGCCATAGGGCAGGCCGCCCGGCAGCCGGCCGGTGTCGACGTCCATGCCTAGCCGCTCGGCGACATAGGCGCGGGACTCGTCGTCGGGCTCCAGGGCGGTGACGGTTCCGAAGGCCCGCAGCAGCGGGATGTTGCCGCCCGCCCCGCAGCCGACCTCGAGGATCCTGGCCCCCGGCGGCGGCGCCAGCCTGGCGATCAGCCGGCCCAGCACCTTGCGGCGGCCGACGAACCACCAGTGCTCGGCCTCCAGCGCGCGGATGCGGTCATAGATGACGCGTTCCATCGGCGGTCAGTCGAAGCCGTAGCGGTTCATCACCACGTACAGGGGCCGGCCCTTCACCTCCTGATAGATGCGGGCCACGTATTCGCCGAGCGAACCGATGGCCAGCATCTGCACGCCGAAGCTCATCAGCAGCAGCACCACGATCGACGGATAGCCGGGCACGTCGCGGCCGAACAGCAGGGTGCGGACGACGATCGCCGCCGCCGCCACGAAGGCCACGGCCGCCGCCGCCAGGCCGATATAGCTCCACACCCGGATCGGGGCGGTGCTGAACGAGGTGATGCCGTCCAGCGCGAAGTTCCACAGCCGCCAATAGCGCCAGGAACTGGACCCGGCCGCCCGCTCGGGCCGGGCGTAGGGCACCGCCACCTGGTTGAAGCCGACCCAGGCGAACAGCCCCTTCATGAAGCGGTTGCGCTCGGGCAGCGAGCGGATCACCTCGACGACCTTGCGGTCCATCAGCCGGAAATCGCCGGCGTTATAGGGCAGGGGCACGTCCGACAGGGCGTTGAAGGCGCGGTAGAAGCCCTGGGCCGTCAGGCGCTTGAGGCCGGAATCGCTGCGGCGGTCGACGCGCACGCCATAGGCCACGTCGGCCCCGGCCTCCCAGGCGACGATGAAGTCGGCGATCAGTTCGGGCGGGTCCTGCAGGTCGACGTCGATCGGCGCCACCATGTCGCCGGTCGCCGCCTCCAGCCCGGCCGACAGGGCGGTCTCCTTGCCGAAGTTGCGGGCCAGGTCGATGATCTTGACGCGGGGATTGCGGCCGTGATGGCGCAGCAGCACCGCCAGGGTGTGGTCGCGGCTGCCGTCGTTGACGCAGACGATCTCGTAGTCGACGCCGCAGGCCTCCAGCGTCGCCTCGAGGCGTTCGAAGAACTGGTCCAGCACCGCCTGCTCGTTGAAGCAGGGCGCGACCACCGACAGCCGCTTGCCCGCCCGGCTACGGGTGGCGGACAGCGACGGGAGGGGCGGGGCGAGATCGGTCACGGCCTTGTCTTAGCCGGGCCGAACCGCGACGAACAGGTCCTGGCCGCCGGCATAGGCGCTGGGCGGCAACCAGCAGCCGAACGCCGCGCCGCCGGGCAGGTCGAGGCCGGCGGCCGCCACGGCGGCCAGCAGGTCCGGCAGCGGGTGGGCGATGGCGCGCTCGGGGGACTTGGCGTCGATGACCATCGCCCCGCCCCGCCACGGCTTGAACGGCAGTTGGCATTCGCTCCGGCCCAGGGCGGCGATGCGGTCGGGCGTCAGGGCGTAGGCGGTGAACAGGAACCGGCCGCCCGGCCGCAGCACGCGGCGCGCCTCGCCCAGATAATGGGCGATCGATTCCAGCGTCATGTGGCTGAACACCGAGGTCGCCAGGGCGATGTCGATCGAAGCGTCCTCGACCGGGAATCGGAACGCCGTCTCCAGGATCGACCCGCGCGCCCGGTATTCCCGATTGCGGATATCGGCGTGGAGGAAGGTGAAATCGTCGCGCTTGGTCCCCAGGCGGCGCCGGCAGGCGGCGATGGCCGAGGCCGACAGGTCGAAGCCGACATAGCCGGCCCCCGGGTCGAGCCAGTCCGCCAGCGGGGCGGCCATGCGCCCGGCGCCGCAGCCGATGTCCAGCACTCGGCTGCTGGGCTCCAGGCCCGCCCGATCGATCAGCAGTCGCAGATTGTCGCGGCCGGCCTGGGCGAAATCGCCGCCGCCGACATTGTGCAGCGCCTGCCAAGGCTCGCCGCGCCGCTCGAGGCTGGTCATCCGGGCCGGCAGGCTGAGCAGGTCCAGCATCGCGCCCGACGCGGCGCGCCGGGCCGGCGGCGGCAGCAGGCCGGCCGCGTGGCGCAGAAAGCGGGGGACCATCACCGGGCCGTCGCCCTGTCGCGAACATCAAGCGTCATTGAGCGACCGAACGTGTCCCTTGCCGTGATGCCCCGGAACGTTCCTACGTCAGGACCTTCGGCGGGGAAAGGCCTCGGCGCCCTCGCCCTCATCCCTCGCGGAAGAAGGCGTGGATCCGCTGGGCCAGAGGCAGGCTGACGCCGTCGACCTTCATCAGGTCCTCGACCCCGGCCCGCGACACGCCCTTGGCCGAACCGAAGGCGTTGAGCAGGGCGCGCTTGCGGCCGGGGCCGACCCCCTCGATCTCGTCGAGCGGGTTCTTCTTCAGGTCCATCGAGCGGCGGGTGCGGTGGGCGCCGATGGCGAAGCGGTGGGCTTCGTCGCGCAGCCGCTGCAGGTAGTACAGAACCGGCGATTTCGGCTCGAGCATGAACGGCGGCTTGCCGGGCATGAAGAACCGCTCCAGGCCGGCGTCGCGGTCGGGACCTTTGGCGACGCCGACCACGGCGATGTCGTCGACGCCCAGATCGGCCATCACCTCCAGCGCCGCGTCCAGCTGGCCCTGGCCGCCGTCGACCAGCACCAGGTCGGGACGGGCGGCGCCCTCGCCGGCCTCCTCGTCCTTGACCAGCCGGGCGAAGCGGCGGCGCAGCACCTCCTTCATCATCCCGTAGTCGTCGCCGGGGGTGAGCTCGGTGTTCTTGATGTTGAACTTGCGGTACTGGCTCTTCTGCATGCCCTCGGGCCCGGCCACGATCATGCCGCCGACGGCGTTGGTGCCCTGGATGTGGCTGTTGTCATAGACCTCGATGCGCTCGGGGGCCGCGTCGAGGCCGAAGGCCTCGCAGACCCCGGCCAACAGCTTGGTCTGGGCCGAGCCCTCGGCCATCCGCCGCCCCAAGGCCTCCTTGGCGTTGGTCAGGGCGTGGCCGACCAGATCGGCCTTCTCGCCGCGCTTGGGGACGCTGATTTCGACCTTGCGGCCGCTCTTGATGCAGAAGGCCTCGGACAGCAGCTCGCACTCGGCCGGAACCAGATTGGTCAGGATCAGGCGCGGGATCGGCTTGTCGTCGTAGAACTGGCCGAGGAAGGCGGCCATCGCCTGGGCCTCCTCGCTGACGCCCTCCTCCTCGGCCGCGCCGGTGATGCGCGGGAAGAAGGCCTTGTTGCCCCAGTTCTGGCCGGCCCGGAAGAAGAACACCTGCACGCAGGCCTGGCCGCCCTCGACGTGCAGGGCGACGACATCGGCCTCCTCCACCGTCTCGGGATTGATCTGGCTCTCCTGGGCCACGGCCGACAGGGCGCGGATGCGGTCGCGCAGGCGGGCGGCGCGCTCGAACTCCAGGTCGTCGGAGGCGGCCTGCATCTCGTCCGACATGGTGGCCATCACCGCCCGGGATTTGCCATGCAGGAAGGCGCCGGCCTGGTCCACCAGCCGGGCGTAGTCCTCCAGCCCGATCAGGCCGGTGCAGGGCGCCGAGCAGCGGCGGATCTGGTGCAGCATGCAGGGCCG
>JAQGIN010000403.1 GCA_028291125.1 Caulobacter sp. | reverse complement strand
CGGTCGCCGTCGAAGGTCACGCGGCGCCAGCCGGCGGCGGCCCGGGCGGCGGCGGTGTCGCTCGGCGGGGCGCCGGCGAAGGGGGCGGGACCGAAGCCCCACAGGTCGGTCAGGGCCCCGAGCGTGGGGTCGAAGGCCCCGTCGGTCTGTTCCGCCACCGCCAGGCCGGCGCGCAGCACGGCGGCGAAGTCGGCGGGCAGGGCGACCTCGGTTCCGACCGGGGCGCGGTTGAAGCGGCTGAGGTCGGACTGGGGTTCCCAGGGGCTCATCTGCTCGACCACCTTGTCCAGCTGATGCTGGACCATCGCCGTCAGGCCGGCGGCGTCGGCGGTGGCCGGGGCGACCAGCTTGACCGACCAGGTCGTGCCCATGGTCTCGCCCGCCAGGCCCAGCACGGCGCCGCCGACCGGCCGGGCCGGCGGGGTGCGGAGCGGAGGGACGAGAACGCGGGTCATGGGAACGGGTTTCTGTGAACTCAAATCGAACGTCATCCCGGAAGCGCGAAGCGCTGTCCGGGACCCAGGGGCGGTGCGCACGGCCTCTGGGTCCCGGCGCTTCGGCCGGGATGACGACCTAGGTTAGGACTAAGGCCGCAGGGCCTCGATGGTGGCGGTGTAGCTGGCGCTGGCGCCGTCGCCGGCCAGGGGGGCGGTCTGGCCGCCGCCGGGGCCGCCCATGCCGGCCATCGGCGGCGCGCCGGGAGCTGGGCCGGGGCCGCGACCGGTGACGCCGCTGCGCACCGTGGCGTTCATCCAGTACATGCCGGCTTCCGGCAGGGTGACCTTGAACACGCCGTCGGGGCCGGTCTTGACCTTGATCTCGCCGGGGCTGGCCCGATAGCGCGAGGCCCCGGGGATGATCGTCACCTCCAGATCGGCGGCCGGCTTGCCGTCGAGCAGGAACTTGAAGCTGGCGGCCTCGGTGGCGACCAGGTCGTTGGGATGGGTGATCGGCACGAGCTCCAGCCCGGCGCCGGTGGGCTGCAGCACCGTGGCGGTCGGGGCGCCGCGGGTGATGAAGCTCTCGTTGCGGCTGGCGCTGCGCTGCACCTTGAGATCGGCGGCCCCGGCCGGCACCTCCTTGACGAAGGCGTCGGGCGCGCCGCGCCAGCGCTTGACCTGGCCGGCCTCGGTCCAGCTGGCGGTCACCGAGCTGTTGGCGACGGCCAGCTTGTAGGTGCCGGGCTTGGTCAGGTGCAGGTCGAAGGTCGAGCGGTACTTGCCGGTCAGGGCGTTCTCGGGGGCGATCAGCGAACCGTCGGGGGCGTAGACCTTCAGCCCGTCCAGTCGCATCGGATTGTGGTCGGGATAGAACAGCTCGTTGGAGACGGCGGCGTCGACGGCGACCCACGGATCGTCGCCCGAGACCACCGTGAAGGTCGGCAGGATCCAGCCGCGGTGGGCCTGGGCGGTCAGCGGCAGGGCGAGGGCGGCCGCGGCGGCGGTGAGGGCGAGCAGGCGATGGCGCAGGGTCATGGCGGTGGCCTCTATTTCACGGTCAGGATGACGGCGCCGAGCTCGGACGAGCCCTTGCCCGTAGCGGTCTGGGCGCCCTTGGCGGGCCAGGTGAACGGCACGCGGACGGTCTCGTGGCCGCCCACCTCGCGGGCCGCCTCGGCGACCAGGTTGTACTGGCCGGGCTTGAGGCCGGCGAGCGGGCCCTTGGCGCCGCTGAACACAGCCTTTTGCGGGCCGGGGGCGCGGGTGGCGCCGCTGATCCCATCGGCGGGGAAGGTCATGCCGCGGCCGGCCTTGCGCCACCACTGGCGCAGGTCCTTCAGCCACTTCTGGCCGGAATCTTCCTTGTTCTTGGCGTCGTACCAGACGGCCAGGGTGCCGGCGGCGGCCTGGTCGGGGCCCTCGATCCACAGCGCCACATAGGGCTTGTGGTATTCGGCCACGCTCAGGCGCGGGACCTCGACCGTGACCGTGAGGTCGGCGGCCAGCGCCGGGCCGGCCACGGCCGCGCCGGCGAAGGTCAGCAGGAAGAGCGAGCGGTTCACGGGTGACACCTCACAGGTGGACGAACAGGATGACGAGCAACAGCGGGATCACCAGGCCGGCGGCGACCATCGGCCAGGTCAGTGGCCGGGCCCGGGCGTGGAACTGCAGCAGGAACAGGCCGGTCAGGCAGAACACCAGGCAGGCCACGGCGAAGACGTCGATGAACCAGCCCCAGGCCGGGCCGGTGTTGCGGCCCTTGTGCAGGTCGTTGATCAGCGAGATCGCGCCGCGGGTGGTCTTTTCGTACTCCACGGCCCCGGTGTCGCGGTCGATGCTCAGCCAGGCGTCGCCGCCGGGGCGGGCCAGGGCGACATAGAGCTCGCCGTCGGACCACTCGGCCTCGCGGCCGCGGATGTCGACGGCCAGGGTCGTCTCGACCCACGCGGCGACCTCGGGCGGGGCCGGAGCCTTGCCCTCGGCCTTACCGGCGGCGAGGCGGGCGATCAGCGGCGGCGGCAACTGGCCCTTGCGGCTGACCACCGTGGGCTTGGCCTCGATCTGGCCGGCGTGGTTGAGGGTGATCCCGGTGGCCGCGAACAGCAGCATGCCGATCAGGCACAGGGCCGAGCTGATCCAGTGCCACTGGTGCAGCTGCTTCAGCCAAAACGAGCGGCGAGACGGGTCGGGAACGGGCTTCACGGAAGTCCTGCGGCGGGCGGGGCTAGGCCGCTAGCCTTGCGCATACTTGAGAACGACTTGCAAGAGCAAGATCGGCGCGGCCGGTCACCCCGGCATGGTGTCGAACACCGTCAGTCCCGGCGGGATGATGGCCCAGGCCGGGCGATCGCGGGCGAAGATCGCCACCTTCGGGTGGAACAGCGACGGATCGTCCAGCGAGCCGGCGTAGAGGGTGTGCGAGCTGTCCTCGCCGACCACCCCGCCGAACACCAGGCCGCCGCAGACGGGACAGGAGTTGCGCACCGCCTCGCCGCCTCGGAACGACCGCGAGCGGAATTGCAGGGTCTGGCCGCTGAACCGCACCGCGGCGCTGGCGAAGGCCAGGAACGGGATGAACCCCGAGCCCGAGGCCTTGCGGCAGTCGGCGCAGTAGCAATGACCGGTGAACAGCGGCGCGCCCACCGCCTCGTAGCGCACCGCGCCGCAAAGACAGCCGCCGGTGTAGGTTTGCTCGGCCTCGCTCATGGGAAATTGGTAGTCACCGCCCAGGCGGGATGCAAGCCGGCGGGGGAAGGCCTGGATCTGTGGACACGTGGCTGGGCGTCTTCAGCGGGCCCGCCCTCGTCCTTCGACAAGCTCAGGATGAGGGCTATCGCAGCGACGGTGCGGTCGAAAGCCTCATCCTGAGCTTGTCGAAGGAGAGGTTTTCGCCCCACGGGCGCCCGGCGTCACAGACCCTAGGCCTAGCCCGCCGCCCGCCGCCGGCGCGTCGTCGGTTTGGCTTTCGGCTTGGCCGCCGCCGGGACCGCCTTCGCCGCCCCACCGTTCGCCGCCGCCAGGGCGGTGGCGATCGCCGCCGGGTTCATGGCGTCGACCATGGACGAGGGCATCAGGATGGTGGCCCCGCGCTCCTTGGTGGTCTCGTAGACGATGTTCATGGCCCGCAGCT
>JAQGIN010000387.1 GCA_028291125.1 Caulobacter sp. | reverse complement strand
ACATCTCGCCGGCCGACTGGGCGGCCTTGACGGTTTCCGAGGACACGGCGCCGATCTCGGTGGCGGCGGTCTGGCTGCGTTCGGCCAGCTTGCGCACCTCCGAGGCGACGACGGCGAAGCCCTTGCCGTGCTCGCCGGCCCGGGCGGCTTCCACCGCCGCGTTCAGGGCCAGCAGATCGGTCTGGCGGGCGATCTCCTGCACGATGGTGATCTTCTCGGCGATGGTCTGCATGGCCTGCACCGCCCGATTGACCGCCTCGCCGCTGGTCTCGGCGTCCAGGGCCGATTGGCGGGCGATCTTCTCGGTCTGGCTGGCGTTGTCGGCGTTCTGTTTGATGTTCGCGGCCATCTGCTCCATCGAGGCCGAGGCCTCTTCGGCCGACGAGGCCTGTTCGGTGGCGCCCTGGCTCATCTGCTCGGAGGTCGCCGACAGCTCCTGGCTGCCCGACGAGACGTTCTCCGAGGCCGAAATGGCGTCGGCGATCACGCCGCGCAGGCGCTCGATCATCCGCTGCAGGGCGATGCCCAGGGTGTCCTTGTTCGACAGCGGCTTGGCTTCGACCATCAAGTCGCCGTCGGCGACCTGACCGGCGAGCGTCGCGGTCTCGCGCAGGTTCTCGACCATCCTGCGGATGGAATGGCCCAGGACATCCTTGTCCGACAGGGGCTTCACGTCGGCCGCGAGGTCGCCGGCCGCGACCTGGTCGGCGAGGGCGGCGGTGGCGCGCAGGTTCTCGGTCATGCGGTTGACCGTCTCGACCAGGTCCTTGATCTCGTCGTTGGTCTTGACCTCGACCTTCTGGTCGAGATCGCCCGTCGCGACGGCGTTGGCGACCAGGGAGATTTTCCGCAGGCCGGCGCTGATGCTCATCGCGATCCAGGTCGCCGCTATGGCGGAAATGATGGCGGCGACGATCGACATGACGACCAGAAGCGTGAACGTCTGATTCTTGGCCGCATCGGCCGACGTGTCGGTTTCGGCGATGGTCTTTTGCGTCAGGTCGGACAGGGCGCGCGTCATCTCATCCAGCTTGTCGGCGGCCTCGGCCTCCTGGGTCTGGTTGAGCTCCACGGCGGCGGCGTGCTGCCCGGCGTTGAACGTCTCGGCCACCCGATTTTGCAGCGGCTCGTAGTCCTGCCAGAACAGGCGAATTTCCTGCCACTTGGGCTTGAAGGTCGGGGACGCGGCGTTCTCGCCGGCGGCGAGCGCCGCCACGAAGTTCTTGCGCTCTTCCTTGATCAGCGTGTTCGCCGCCTTCTCGCGTTCGGGCGTATTGGCGAGCAGCAGGTCCTTCTGGGCGAGGCTGAGGGCGTCGAAGGCGGCGTCAAGCTTGCCGGCGAGATCGCTCTGCCGGACGGGACCCGTCACCAGCGCGTCCTGCAGATCTCCGACCCGCTGCACGCCCTTCATGCCGAAGCCGGCGCAAGCGATCAGGAATAGGATCAGCACCGTGAAAGTACAGATCAGCTTGAGCTTGATGGTGAACCGCATGGTGGGAGACTCCGGCGCTGACTTTAGGACTGCGGCGCGTTGATGGGGGTGACCGCGCCGGTCGACCGGCCTCGGGCCGCGAAGATCTGGTCGAGGTCGGGAATGACGATCAGGTCGCCGTCGCGCCGGGCGAGGCGGCGGATGAAGTCCTGGCGCCAGCGCATGCCGACCCGCGGGGCTTCCTCGGTGGTGTCGTGCGGGATCGAGGTGACCTCGTGCACCTTGTCGGCCCGCAGGCCGATCAGGGTGGCTTCACCGTCGATCGCGTACTCGATGACGACGATGCGGCTGTCGACGGTGGCCGGCTCGGCGGTCATGTCGAAGGCCAGGCGCAGATCGGCCAGCGGAATCACCCGGCCGCGGAAATTGATCACCTGACCCACGAAGGGCGCGGCGCCGGGGACGTCGGTCTCCGGCAGCAGGTCGAGGACCTCGCGCACCAGACCGGCTTCCAGGGCGAAGGTCTCGCCATGCAGGTCGAAGGTCAAAACCTCCATCCCGCCCGTTTCCTCGTCGTGCGCCATTGACCCTATTCCCCCAGCGTTCTCGTCAGCTCGCGGCGCGCAGCTGCGCTTCTTCGCGCTGCCCCGCGGCGACGAGGTGGGCGACGTCCAGGATCAGGGCGACGCTGCCGTCGCCGAGGATGGTCGCGCCCGAAAAGGTTTCGACGTCGGCATGGAAGGCCGACAGCGACTTGATGACCGTCTGGTGGTCGCCGAGGATCTGGTCGACCACCAGGCCGACCCGTTCGCGGCCGGTGGAGACCACGACGATCTTCTGGTGCGGATCGGGGGCCAGGCCGGTGTTGAACAGGGTGCGCAGCCGCATGAACGGCACCAGCTGGTCGCGCAGGGTCAGGACGCTGCGGCCGGTGGAGCGCACGTCCTGCTCGACCGACAGCTCGACGCATTCCTCGACGGCGGCCAGCGGGATCACGTAGCGGCCGGTTCCGACCCGCACCAGCAGGCCGTCGATGATCGCCAGGGTTAGGGGAATGCGCAGCGAGACCTGCGAGCCCTGGCCGGGCGTGCTGGCCAGGGAGATGGTTCCGCGCAGGCCCTCGACCGTGCGCTTGACCACGTCCATGCCGACGCCCCGGCCCGACAGGCTGGTGATCTGCTTGGCGGTGGAGAAGCCGGGATGGAAGATCAGCTGCAGCAGCTCTTCGTCGTTGAGCACGGCCCCGGCGGCGATCAGGCCGGACTCTTCGGCCTTGGCGCGCACGCGCTCGCGGTCGACGCCGCGGCCGTCGTCGGTGATGGTGATCAGCACCTCGGCGCCGGATTGGCGAGCGGCCAGCAGCACCTGGCCGGCGGCCGGCTTGCCGGCGGCGAGGCGTTCCTCGGGCGTCTCCAGCCCATGGTCGGCGGCGTTGCGCACCAGGTGGATCAGCGGATCGGCCAGGCGCTCGATCACCGTCTTGTCCAGCTCGGTGGTCTCGCCCTCGGTCGACAGTTCGATGGACTTGCCGGTGTCGCGGGCCAGGTCGTGGATCAGGCGGCGGAAGCGGCCGAACAGCTGGATGATCGGCACCATGCGCACCACCATCATGGTGTCGCGCATCTCGTTGGCCAGGCGTTCGATCTCCTCGGCCACCGAGCGCAGCGCCATGTCGCCGCTGGCGGCCGACAATTGCTTGAGACGCGACTGGGCGATGACCAGTTCGCCGACCCGGTCCATCATCTCGTCCAGGCGCTCGGCCGGGACGCGGACGGTGTCGCCGGACTTGCCCCGGGCTTCGGGGGCGGCCTCGGCCTGGGTCGCGACGGCGGTGGGAGCGGCGACATCGGCGACGGCTTCATCCGTCGTCGGACCGTCGACCCGCTGGATGTCCAGCGTCATGTCGTCGATCACGAAGATGAAGACGTCCTCGATGGCGTCGCGGCCATGCGGGGTGGTCAGGGTGACGTCCCAGGCCAGGTGGCATTCGGTCGGGACCAGGGCGTCGAGCGCCGGCACCGCGTCGGTGACGGCGATCACGTGGCAGTCGCCCAGCTCGCGCAGCTCGTCGAGCAGGGGCAGGGGCCGAGTGCCGTTGACCAGGGCGTTGGCCGGCAGGCTGAAGCGCACGCGCCAGGTGGTCAGGGCGGGCGCGGCGGCCGCCGCCGGTTCGGCCTGGCCGGCGCGCTCGACCACCCGGTGCAGGTCGTCGAGCAGGGCTTGGCCGTCGACCTCGGAGGCCGGACGGCCCTCGGCCAGGGCGCGCATGTGGTCCTGCGCCGCCAGCACCACCGCCACCAGCTCGGGGGTGGCGGCCACCTCGCCCTTGCGGACGCGGTCGAAGGCGGTTTCGCAGTGATGGGTGAAGGCGGCCAGGGCGTCGAAGCCGAACATCGCCCCCGAGCCCTTCAGGGTGTGGAGGCCGCGGAACACCGCGTCGACCAGTTCGCGATCCCCGGGACGGTGGGCCAGATCCAGGAGGCCCTGCTCGATCTGCTCGAGCAGATCCTGGGCTTCCTGGCGGAACGTCTCGATGGGATCGGCGCCGCTCATTTGGCCAGGACCTTCTTGACGATCCGCACCAGCTGTTCGGGATCGAAGGGTTTGGTCAGCCACCCCGTGGCCCCGGCCTCCTTGGCCTGGGCCTTGATCTCGGCGTCGGACTCGGTGGTCAGGAACAGGATCGGCACGCCGGCCCCGGCCGGGCGCTTGCGCAGCTCGCGGATCATCGCCAGCCCGTCCATCACCGGCATGTTGAGGTCGGTGACGATCAGGTCGTAACCGCCCGCGCTGCCCTTCTCCAGGCCCTCGGCCCCGTTCACCGCCTCGGTGACGCTATAGCCCTCGCCGCTCAGGGCGATCTTGATCGCCTGCCGGATGCTGGCGGAATCGTCGACGGTCAGGATCGCGGTCATTGCGACGCCCCTTGCAGCCAGAATTTCGTTCGGTCGGACGCGGCGTCGTCGAGGAAGCCGCCGCGCTCGAGGATCTGCCGCAGCGGCGCGCCCACCGGCGCGCTCAGGCTCAGCTGGCGACCGTTCTGGGCCGCGTAGGCTCGCGCGGATTCGATCAGTTGAATAAAGGTCAGGTCGGATTCGATCACGCCGCTGACATCGAGCTTAACAATCTTCTTTTTCTTAAGTGCGGCAAGTAAGTCGGCATACGCCGACTCGATCTGTACGATCGTCATTTCGCCGGAAACCATCATTGAGTCATACTCTTAAGAGAACCCGCCAATGATTCATCCAGCACTGAATGAACGTTGATGTGCGAGACTTCCCGCCAACGCATGGACTGTGCCTGTATGCAAATTAAATTAGCGTAAATGGCACAGCTTTGAGTGGAGCGACAATATGACGCGACCTCTCGACCTCATCGCCGGTGGCGGCCTTTTGTGGCCTGGGCGCCAAGGGTGACATTTTCTCGAAATACGTTACCGATTAACGGTATTTGACCGGATTTTGGGCGCGCGGACGTCTCGACGACCCTGGAATCCGGACTTGAGGGGCGCACACGCCTTTCGTGAGATCCCGCCGACCTCGATGTCCGCCCGGCCCGCGGATCGATATGGATCGCTTACGCGGCGCGGACGGCGCCGAGCCGTCTCGGTTTCGGGGGGTCGATCAGGGGGAAGAGGTGGTGCCGCTTAGGTGACTCGAACACCTGACCCCATCATTACGAATGATGTGCTCTACCAGCTGAGCTAAAGCGGCCACGCGCGCTTGGGCGAACCGAAGCGCGAGGAGGCGCCTAT
>JAQGIN010000342.1 GCA_028291125.1 Caulobacter sp. | reverse complement strand
CCGTTCGCCGCCGCCAGGGCGGTGGCGATCGCCGCCGGGTTCATGGCGTCGACCATGGACGAGGGCATCAGGATGGTGGCCCCGCGCTCCTTGGTGGTCTCGTAGACGATGTTCATGGCCCGCAGCTGCAGGGCGGCCGGATGGTCGGCGTACTGGCGGGCGGCCTCGACGAACTTGCCGGCGATCTCGGCCTCGGCCGAGCCGAGGATGATGCGGGCCTGCTTCTCGCGCTCGGCCTGGGCCTGGCGCGACATGGCGTCCTGCAGGCCCTCGGGGATGGCGACGTCGCGGATCTCGACCGACAGCACGGTGACGCCCCAGTCGATGGTCTTGCGGCCGATCTCTTCGCTCAGCTTCTGGTCGGCGGCCTTGCGGTCCGACAGCAGGGCCGACAGCATCGAGGCGCCGATGGTCTCGCGCAGCGAGGTCTGGGCCACGCGGTCGATGGCCTGGACATAGTTGGTGATCTCCAGCGCCGCCTTGCGGGCGTCGTGCACCCGCCAGAAGATGATGGCGTCGACATCGACCGGCACGGTGTCCTTGGTCAGGGCCCGTTCGGCGTTGAAGGCGGTGGTCTGGATGCGCTCGTCGATCACCGCCACGACATTGTCGATCACCGGGATGATCAGGAACAGGCCAGGCCCCCGAACCCCTTGCAGCCGCCCGGCCCGCAGGACCACGAACTTCTGCCAGGTGTTGGCCATCTTCAGCGCGAAGCCGACGATGGCGGCGGCGGCCAGCAGCACCGCGCCCGGGCCGTAGGCCCCGGCCTGGATCGTCAGGCCGGCGGCGGCGATCAGCGCCACCACCAGGAACAGGGTGATCGGATTCATCGGCATTTCTTGGCCGGCCGCGCCGCGACGGCGCGAGGGCGCAAGCCTCCTTCGCCTCGATGGCGCAAGTCTAGCACGACGGCGGCCGTCGCGCCGCGAACATCGTCCGGTCACGCGCCATCTCGACAAGCGTCAGCGAAACAAGAATTATCCCCAACTCGCCGCCGGGACCCGCCGCCGGCGCCTTGATCGGGGTGTTTCGTGAAATCGTTGTTCTTCTCCGTCTCCGTCCTGTCGCTCGTCTGCGGCGGGGCCCTCGCCCAGGACCGCCTGCCGCAGCCCGCGCCGCCGACCCCGGCGATCGCCGCGCCCCAGGACATCGCCTATCCCGGCCAGCTGAAGCTGACGGTCGACGCCACCGATCTCGAGCGCAAGATCTTCGACATCCGCGAGACCATCCCGGTGGCCAAGCCCGGCCCCCTCACCCTGCTGTATCCGCAATGGGTGCCCGGCGGCCACTCGCCGCGCAACGACCTCGACAAGCTGGCCGGGCTGGTGATCACCGGGGGCGGCCAGCGCCTGCCCTGGACCCGCGACGTGGTCGAGGTGAACGCCTTCCATGTCGACGTGCCGGCCGGCGTCACCGCCCTGGAGCTCAGCTACAAGTTCCTGACCCCGGTCGAGCCCAAGGTCGGCCGGATGACCGTCACCCCCGACATGCTCAATGTGCAGTGGCTGCAGCTGGGCTTCTATCCGGCCGGCTATTTCACCCGCGGCATCCAGATCGAGCCTAGCGTCAAGCTGCCGGCGGGCTGGGGCTTCGGCACCGCCCTCGAGACCGCCTCAACCGCCGGCGGCGTCACCACCTTCAAGCCGGTGAGCTTCGAGACCCTGGTCGATTCGCCGATGTTCGCCGGCCGCTACTACAAGCAGGTCGAGCTGGATCCGGGCGGCCCCGTCCCGGTGCGGATGAATATGGTCGCCGACCGTCCCGAGCTGCTGGAGATGACCGCCGATCAGCTGCAGATCCACCGCAACCTCGTCAGCCAGGCCTACAAGCTGTACGGGGCGCACCACTACGACCACTACGACTTCCTGGTGGCCCTGAGCGACACCCTCGGCGGCATCGGCCTGGAGCATCACCGCTCCAGCGAGAACCGCGTGGCTCCGAAATACTTCACCGAGTGGGACAAGGGCGCCAACGGCCGCGACCTGCTGGCCCACGAATACACCCACTCGTGGAACGGCAAGTTCCGCCGCGCCGCCGACCTGTGGACGCCCAATCTCAACGTGCCGATGCGCGACAGCCTGATGTGGGTCTATGAGGGCCAGACCCAGTACTGGGGCTACGTGCTGTCGTCGCGCTCGGGCCTGATGAGCAAGCAGCAGACCCTGGACTCGATCGCCGCCACCGCCGCCCTGTACGACAACCGCAAGGGCCGCGAATGGCGCAGCGTGCAGGACACCACCAACGACCCGATCATCGCCAACCGCAAGCCGCTGTCGTGGCTGAGCTACCAGCGCAGCGAGGACTATTATTCGGAAGGCCAGCTGGTCTGGCTCGACGCCGACACCCTGATCCGCGAGAAGACCGGCGGCAAGAAGTCGCTCGACGACTTCGCCAAGGCCTTCTTCGGCGTCGACAACGGCAGCTATGTGCCGCTGACCTATACGTTCGACGACGTGGTCAAGACCCTGAACGGCGTGCTGCCCTATGACTGGGCGACGTTCCTCAAGACCCGCATCGAGGGGATCAACGAGCACGCCCCGCTCGATGGCCTGACCCGCGGCGGCTACAAGTTGGTCTATACCGACACCCCGACCGAGTTCTTCAAGGGGAACGAGACCCGCGGCAAGGTCACCAACCTGTCCTATTCGCTGGGGCTGACGGTGGGGGTCGGCGGCGTGCTGTCCGACGTCGCCTGGGGCGGCCCGGCCTTCAAGGCCGGCCTGACCCAAGGCGTCACCCTGGTGGCGGTCAATGGCGAGACCTACGACGCCGACAAGCTGAAGGACGCCGTCAAGGCCACCATCAAGCCCGGGGCCAAGCCGGTCGAGCTGCTGGTCAAGGATGGCGAGCGCTACCGGACGGTGAAGATCGATTATGCGGGCGGCGCGCGCTATCCGCGGCTGGAGCGCATCGCCGG
>JAQGIN010000340.1 GCA_028291125.1 Caulobacter sp. | reverse complement strand
ATCGCCGCCATCAAGGCGCAGGGCCAGCTGACCCCCAAGGTGGTGATCGCCGTCGACCTGTTCGGCCAGCCGGCCGACTATCCGGCCCTGAAGGCGATCTGCGACCGCGAGGGGTTGAAGCTGATCGCCGACAGCGCCCAGGGCTTCGGCTGCACCCTGAACGGCGTCCATCCGCTGAACTGGGCCGATGTCGCCACCACCAGCTTCTTCCCGGCCAAGCCGCTGGGTTGCTATGGCGACGGCGGCGCGGTTTTGACCAATGACCCGCTGCTGTGGGACGTGATGGACAGCTACCGCGTGCACGGCAAGGCCGTGGGCGCCGACACCGCCGGCAAGACCTTCGACCACGACCCGAAATATCTGAACATGCGGATCGGCATGAATTCGCGGCTGGATACGATCCAGGCGGCGATCCTGATCGAGAAGCTGGCGATCTTCGCCGAGGAGATCGACCTGCGCCAGGCCGTGGCCGACCGCTACGCCGCCGGCCTGGCCGGCGCGGTGGCGCGCGCGCCGACGGTGATCGCCGGCGGCGTCTCGGTCTGGGCCCAATACGTCATCGAGCACGCCGACCGCGACGGCCTGGCCGCCCATCTGAAGACCCAGGGCGTGCCGACCGCGGTCTATTACCCGGTGCCGATGCACCAGCAGACGCCCTACGCCCACTTCCCGCAGCCCGGCGGCCTGCCGGTGTCGGAAGCGGCGGCGGCCAAGGTCATCGCCCTGCCGATGCACCCCTATCTGGCGCCGGCCGACCAGGATCGAGTGATCGCCGCGATCAAGGGCTTCAACGGCTAAAACCGCCGCCGACCCTGGGTCAAGCGTTGGCGAGGCGGCGGCCATGGCCTATAGGCCGGCCGTCACCTGCGCCCCGCCGGCGTGTTCGACGCCAGTGAGGTTTTATGTCGACCGTTTCCATCGCGCCGACGCCGCACCCCGGCATGGGCTTCAAGCAGTTCGTGGCCCTGATCGCCGCGATGATGGCCACCAACGCCCTTGCCATCGACTCGATGCTGCCGGCCCTGCCACAGATCGCCCACGCGCTGAACGTCACCACCGCCAACAAGCAGCAGTGGATCATCACCGCCTACCTGCTCGGCTTCGGCGCGGCGCAGCTGGTCTACGGCTCGCTGGCCGACCGCTTCGGCCGCAAGCCGGTGCTGCTGGTGGGGCTGAGCCTCTATGTGCTGTTCGCCGCCGCCTGCGCCTTTTCGACCTCGTTCGAGATGCTGCTGATCGCCCGCGCCCTGACCGGGGTCGGCGCGGCGGCCACCCGGGTGCTGGCGGTGTCGATCGTCCGCGACTGCTATTCGGGCCGGCAGATGGCGCGGGTGATGTCGCTGTCGTTCATCGTCTTCCTGGCCGTGCCGATCATCGCCCCGTCGGTGGGCCAGGCGATCATGCTGGTCCTGCCCTGGCACTGGGTGTTCGGGGTGCTGGCGATCTTCGGCCTGATGGTCATCGTCTGGACGGCGATCAAGCTGCCCGAGACCCTGCATCCGGAGGACCGCACGCCGCTGACCCCCGGCCCGGTGCTGGCCGCCTTCAAGGAGGCCCTGACCAACCGCATCGCCGTGGGCTACACCCTGGCCTCGACCCTGGTGCTGGGCGGGCTGTTCGGCTTCCTCAACTCGGCCCAGCAGGTGTTCGTCGACGTGCTGGGGGCGGGCAAGTACTTCACCCTGATCTTCGCCGGCATCGCCGGCGGCATCGCCGTGTCGTCGCTGATCAATTCCTACATCGTCGACAGGCTGGGCATGCGCCGCGTCTCCCACGCCGCCCTGCTGGGTTATATCGCCTTCGCCAGCGTCCACGCCGCCATCGCCTTCACCGGGCGCGAGACCCTGGCCACCTTCAGCCTGCTGCAGGCCGGGATGATGTTCTGCTTTGGCCTGACCATGCCCAATTTCGGCTCGATCGCCATGGAGCCGCTGGGCCACCTGGCCGGCACCGCCGCCTCGGTGCAGGGCTTCATCACCACCATCGGCGGGGCGCTGTTCGGCTTCGCCATCGGCCAGAGCTTCGACGGCACCGTCGTGCCCCTGACCCTGGGCTTCGCCGGCTTCGGGATCGCCGGCCTGATCGCCGTGCTGATCACCGAGAAGGGCAGGCTGTTCCACACGGGGCATCCAGCGGCGGCCTCGGTCGCGGTCCACTAGGGCGAAACCCACCCACTTCTCAATACAGCCATCATCCCCGCGAAGGCGGGGACCCAGGTGTTTTATCGTCGAGCACAGCGGGTTTCAGAAAAAGCCTGGGTCCCCGCTTTCGCGGGGATGATGAGCAAAGAGAATGGTCGGAGGATGCGGATCGCCGCCTAGTCCAGCATCCGCTCCAGCGTCGCCAGTTCGTCGGCCTCGCGCGACGGCTTGTCCCAGCGGATGCGGTGGATGCGCGGGAAGCGCATGGCCACCCCGGACTTGTGCCGGGTCGAGCGCTGCAGGCCCTCGAACGCCACCTCGAACACCAGGCCGAACTCGAGGTCGGCCTGCACCGAGCGCACCGGCCCGAACCGCTCGACCGTGTGGTCGCGGACGAACTTGTCGATCAGCTTCAACTCCTCGTCGGTGAAGCCGAAATAGGCCTTGCCGACCGGGGTCAGCGACCGGTCGCCGGCCTCGTCCTCGCGCCAGACGCCGAAGGTGTAGTCGGAATAGAAGCTGCTGCGCTTGCCGTGGCCGCGCTGGGCGTACATCAGCACCGCGTCGATCAGGTGCGGGTCGCGCTTCCACTTGAACCACGGTCCCTTGGGGCGGCCCGGCTCGTAGACGCTGTCCCAGCGCTTCAGCATCAGCCCCTCGGCGATCCGGGGATCGCCGTCCGGCGGCGCGGCCCGCAGGGCGGCGAGCTCGTCCCAGGTTTCGAACGGCTGCACGGGCGACAGGTCGAGCCGCGGACTGGCGGCGGCGGCGACGAAGGCCTCCAGACGCTTTCGCCGCTCGGCGAACGGCAGGGCCCGCAGGTCGGCCTCGCCGTCGAGCAGGATGTCATAGGCGCGGATGGCGGCCGGATAGGCGACCATCAGTTTGGCGTCGATGGTCTTGCGGTTCAGCCGCTGCTGCAGGTCGCCGAACGGCGCGACCTGGCCGTCGCGCATCACCAGCAGCTCGCCGTCCAGCGCCCCGTCGAAGCCGAGGGCGGCGACCACGTCGGGAAAGGCGGCCGAGATGTCGTCGCCGGTGCGGGTGTAGAGCCGCCGCTCGCCGCGTTCGCTGACCGCCTGAACGCGGATGCCGTCCCACTTCCATTCGGCGGCGTAGTCGGCCGGGTCGAGCTTGGCGAAATCGACCGCCTCGTCGATCGCCTGAGCCAGCATCACCGGCCGGAAACGTCCCGGGGCGTCGGGCGACGGCCGCTCCGAGCGGCCCTCCAGCCAGGCGAACAGGTCGCCATAGGGCGGCTCCAGGGCGTGCCAGATCTCTTCGATCTCGCCGACCGCCACCTGGCCGAAATCGGCGCAGGCCTGCTTGGCCAGGCGCGACGACACCCCCACCCGCAGGCCGCCGGTCATCAGTTTCAGTAGCGCCCAGCGGCCGTCGGCGCCCAGCGCGTCCAGCCAGGTCTCGATCAGCCGCTGGACCTCGGCGCGGGAGGCGCCGCGCAGGGCGTCGACCACCTCCGACAGCTCCGGCTCGCGATTAGCCCCCGGCTTGGCTGGCCAGACCAGGGCCACGGTCTCGGCCAGGTCGCCGACATAGTCGTAGGACCAGGCGAACAGCTGCGGGTCCATCCGCGCCTCCACCGCCTTGCGGATGAAGGCCGGCTTGGCGGCCGAGAACGACAGCTCACCGGTCAGGGCGGCCAGGGCCCAGCCGCGGTCGGGATCGGGCGTGGTCGCCAGAAAGTCGCGGATCAGGGTCAGCTTGGCGTTGCGCGAGCTGGTCAGAGACAGCCGATCGAGCAGGTGGGCGAAGGCGCGCATCAGAGGCAGGCCTCGCCAGAATTCAAACAACCGTTTAAAGTGCGGTGAGCCGCGGAGGGACCGCCATGAGCTTCACGCCGCCCGACGACTTCGCCCCGCACGAGCGGACCAGCCCGCTGACCGTGCCGTGGGAGCCGCTGTACGCCGCGCGGCGCGACGACCGGCTGCTGCTGGGCCTGGAGGTGCGCGAGGCTCACACCAATTCGCGCGGCCTGCTGCACGGCGGCCTGATCGCCGCCCTGGCCGACAACGCCATGGGCCTGTCCTGCGGCGTGCGCCTGGCCCGCGACCGGGTGGTGGCCGCCGCCGGCGGCCTGGTCACGGTGTCGCTGAGCCTCGACTATCTGGGCCTGGCCCGCCAGGGCCAGTGGCTGGTGTTCGACACCGACTTCGTCCGCCCCGGCAAGACCCTGTGCTTCGCCGAGGCCTCGGTGACTGCCGACGGCGATCTGATCGCCCGGGCCCACGCCAGCTTCCGGGTGCTGTCGGAGCGCCCGACTCATTCGCCCTCCTCCTCGTCATAGCCGACCAGGCGCAGGGCCCGGGCCGGAATGCCCGCCAGGGCGCACCAGCGCTCCAGGGCCTCCTCGCGGCCGTGGGTGATCCACACCTCGCCGGGGCGCAGCTCATCCAGGGTGTCGGTCAGCTCGTCCCAGTCGGCGTGGTCGGAGATGATCAGCGGCAGCTCGACGCCGCGCTGCCGGGCCCTGGCCCGCACCCGCATCCAGCCGGAGGCGAAGCAGTCGACCGGGTCGGGGAAGCGCCGCGACCAGCGGTCGGCCAGGGCCGAGGGCGGGGCGATGACGATGGCCCCGGCGAATTCGGCCTTGGTCTTGCTGGTGGTGGCCGGGGCCAGCGGGCCCAGGTCGACGCCGTGGGCTTCATAGAGGGCGTTGAGTCGCTCCATCGCCCCGTGCACGTAAAGGGTCTGGTCGTAGCCGGCCTCGCGCAGCAGCTTGATCACCCGCTGGGCCTTGCCCAGGGCGTAGGCTCCGACGATGTGGGCGCGCTCGGGGAACTGGACGACGGATTTCAGCAGGGCGGCGATCTGGCCGGCGTCGTCGGGGTGGCGGAACACCGGCAGGCCGAAGGTGGCCTCGGTGACGAAGACGTCGCAGGGCGTCGGTTCAAACGCCTTGCAGGTCGGGTCGCGGCGGCGCTTGTAGTCGCCGGATACGACGATGGTCATGCCCTTCCACCGCACCACCACCTGGGCCGAGCCCAGCACATGGCCGGCCGGGACCAGCGACACCTCGACGCCGTTCAGGGTGAAGCCTTGGCCGAGGCCATAGGGCACGGCCTGCTGGCGGCCGGCGAAGTCCTCGCCATAGCGGACGGCCATGATCGCCAGGGTTTCCGCCGTCGCCGCCGCCACGCCGTGGCCGGCTCGAGCGTGGTCGGCGTGGCCATGGGTGATCACCGCCCGGTCCACCGGCCGGACGGGGTCGATATAGAAGTCTCCGGGCGGGCAATAGAGGCCGGCGGGCTTCGGACAGAGCAGGTCTTGCGGTTTCATCACGGTGGATATGGGAACGCGGCCGGCTATAAGTTTATCCATGAGCGATCATCTTGAGCAGACCCGTCAGATCGCGGCGGCGATGAACGCGGGCAGCCCCCAGGCCAAGGCCCTGGGCTTCCGCACCCTGTCGATCGAGCCGGCCGTGGCCGTGCTGACCGTGCCCTACCGGCCGGAGATCATCGGCGATCCGCAGACCGGGGTGATCGCCGGCGGCGTGGTCACCACCCTGCTCGACCACGCCAGCGGCCAGGCGGTGCAGGCGGCGCTGGAGGCCTTCACCTCGATCGCCACGCTGGACCTGCGCATCGACTATATGCGGCCGGCCGAGCCGGGCCTGGACCTGTTCGCCCGCGCCCATTGCTACAAGATCACCCGCTCGGTGGCCTTCGTCCGGGCCGTGGCCTATGACCGCGACCCCGACGACCCGGTGGCCTCGTCCCAGGCCGCCTTCATGCTCGATTCCAGCGCCGGGCGGCCGTCGGGGGCCAATCTGAAGCCGCCGCGCGCCAAGGCTGGCGGAAAGGCCAAGGCATGAGCGACGCCGATAGCCGCCTGACCGCCGTGCTCGGCGCGATCCCCTATGCGCGGTTCCTCGGCATGCGGGCCGAGCTGGCCGGCGACGAGATGACCACCCTCCTGCCGTTCAGCGACCACCTGGTCGGCAATCCGCTGCTGCCGGCCATTCACGGCGGGGTGCTGGGCGCCTTCATGGAGATGACCGCCCTGGCCCAGCTGTCGGTGGCCGAGCCCCTGGCCCGCCAGCCGCGAACCATCGACGTGTCGATCGAATATCTGCGCTCCGGCCGGCCGCTGACCACCTATGCCCGCGCCCAGATCAAGAAGATCGGCCGCCGCATCGCCAACGTCCATGTCGAGGCCTGGCAGGAGCAGCGGGCCGCGCCGATCGCCGCCCTGCGCGGCCACTTCCTGCTGACGCCCACCGAGGACTGAAGACGGCTCGCCATGGCGACGGTTGAGGAGAAATCTTGCGTCATTACCGTTGGTAACCACAACATTACGCCGTCGTAATGCAGGTTACTGGTAGGAAAGTTTCTTAAAAACGCGTCATGACGCAAAGGTAACGGGTATTCACCAAGAGGCCGCCCTATACCCCTGTTCACCGGACGCGGTTGTCGCGCCGGACCACAACAGGGACCAAGACCATGACCTTCACCACCAACGCCTTCAGCGGTTTCGCCAGCCTGGTGCTCGCCGTTCTGCCGCTCGTCGCCATCGCCGCCATCGTCCAAGCCGGCGTCTAATGCGGCGCCTCTAACTCCACCGGGATCCGCGCCCTAAAGGTCTTCCAGACCGAATGGCCGCCCGGTGGAGCATGGCGCGCCAGCGCGCCAAACGATCGATGTCGGTCCGCCGCCGATCCCCCGACCCCGGGGACCCCTTCTCCCCCTTCATCAGACCCCGCCCTTCGCGCCGGCCCAGCCCCGGCGCAAGCTCGCGACTTGCCCCCCGCGCCGTCGACGACTAACGGAGGGCCCATGCAGACTCCCGTGAACCTCGCCGAAATCCTCGACCTCGAACCGATCGAGGTGAACCTGTTCCGGGGCATCAGCCCCAATGACGGGTTCCCGCGGATCTTCGGCGGCCTGGTCATCGCCCAGGCGCTGATGGCCGCCTATCGCACCGTGCCCGACCGGGTCTGCCACTCGCTGCACGCCTATTTCATCCGCCCGGGCGATGTGAACGCCCCGGTGCTGTACGAGGTCGAGCGGGCCCGCGACGGCGGCACCTTCACCACCCGCCGGGTGGCCGCCATCCAGCACGGCGAGCAGATCTTCAACCTGGCCTGCTCGTTCCAGAGCCTCGAGACCGGCTTCGAGCACCAGTTGCCAATGCCCGACGCGCCGGAGCCGCTGACCGTGCCGACCGAGGGCGAGTTCCTGCGCTCGCTGGGCGACCAGATCCATCCGAAGATGCTGGCCTTCATGGACAAGCCCCGCCCGATCGAGGTGCGCTGGGTCGATCCGCAAAACCCCGTCGCCCCGGTCAAGAAGCCGGCCGAGAAGCAGGTGTGGATGCGGGCCCGGGCCCCGATCGGCGACGACGTCAAGCTGCAGCAGGCGGCCCTGGCCTACGCCTCGGACATGGCCTTCATGGAAAGCGCCCTGCGACCGCACGGCCTGATCTGGACCACGCCGGGCCTGCAGGCCGCCAGCCTCGACCACGCCATGTGGTTCCACCGGCCGTTCGACTTCAACGACTGGATGCTGTTCGCCCAGGACAGCCCGTCGGCCTCGCAGGGCCGCGGCCTGGTGCGCGGCCAGATGTTCGCCAAGGACGGAACCCTGGTCGCCTCGGTGGCCCAGGAATGCCTGATGCGGGTGAAGGGGTAGGGTCCAGGATCGATAGACGGGGATAGATGGACGGGGACAGGCACTCACCCCCTATCGTCAGTCCAGATCGCAGAGCGTCGTGGGTGAGTGCCTGTCCCCGCTCTATCCATCAACGGCCGGATCGCCTTCCACCAGAACCGGCGGATCGGCCAGGATCAAGCGCTCGGCCAGCTTCACCTCGGGCACGGCGGCGCGGGTGAAGGGCAGGAACCAGGTCGGGCCGCCATTGGGCGGGGTGATCTCCAAGAGGTCGCCGGCCCCGAAGTTCTGCACGCTCTTGACCTTGCCGATCGCCGCCCCGGTCTCGACGTGGCGGACCTCGAGCTCGACCAGGTCGGTCAGATAGAATTCGTCCTCGTCCGGCTCGGGCAGGGCGGCGCGCGGCACGTAGAGGCGCAGGCCGCGCAGGGCGTCGGCGGCGGTCTTGTCGTCGATGCCGACGCAGCGGGCGATGATGGCGTCCTTGACGGCGCGGGCCGACTGGATGGTCAGGGCCGGCGAGCCGTCCTGGCGCAGCAGGGCCTTGAAGGCCGCCACGCTCATCGGGCTTTCGGTATAGGTCGAGATCCGCACCTCGCCGCGCACGCCAAAGCCGCCGGCGACGCGGCCGACGACGATCAGAGGTTCGGAGGGCTTGTCGGTCATGGGCTCGAAACACCGCACCCACCGCCGCCTTCCCGGCGAAGGCCGGGACCCGGAGTCCTCCGGAGCGTCGCATGGGCTTCACCTGGGCCCCGGCCTTCGCCGGGGAAACGGGAGGTCGCGCGCCGCCCCGGCTCGAAGGCCAGGGCGGCGACACAGGTAGGTTTAGGCTTCGGTCTCTTCAGCGGCCGGGGCGGCCTCTTCAGCGGCCGGGGCGGCCTCTTCAGCGGCGGCTTCGGCGGCCGGAGCCTCCTCGGCGACAGCTTCGGCGGCCGGGGCTTCTTCGGCGGCGGGCGCTTCTTCAGCGACAGCGGCTTCTTCAGCAGCCGGAGCTTCTTCGGCAGCGGCTTCGACCGGGGCGTCTTCGGCGACCGGTTCCGGGGCCGGAGCGGCGGCGGCTTCGGCGGCGGCGGCCGCGGCGGCTTCAGCGGCGTCGGCGGCGGCCTGCTTGGCGTCTTCCTTGGCCTGGGCGTCGGCGGCGACGCGATCGGTGTCGCGCTGGGCGCGTTCGGCGACGCGTTCCAGGGCCTTCTTGCCCGGCTCGCCCTTCTTGGGGTTGTTGCCGTGGGTCCACTGGGCCAGGCCTTCGGCGGCCAGGAAGCGGGCGACGCGGTCGGTCGGCTGGGCGCCCTTGGCGATCCAGGCCTGGATCGACTCGACCTTCAGGGTGACGCGGGTCGGGTCGTCCTTCTTCAGCAGCGGGTTGTAGGTGCCCACCTTCTCGATGAAGCGGCCATCGCGGGGCGAGTGGCTGTCGGCGACGACGATCGAATAGTAGGGGCGCTTCTTGGCGCCGCCGCGGGCGAGACGAATCTTCAGCATGGGAGGGAGTCCTTACGTTGTTCGGGTTCTAGGATTTCTTGAACGGGTTGAAGCCGCCGCCGAGGCCCGGCAGCAGGCCGGGCTTGGGAGCGGCGCCCGGAAGACCGGGCAGGCCAGGAAGGCCTTGGCCCCCCAGCGCATCTTGTGAGGGCGGGGCGACCTTGCCGCCGCCCATGGCCTTGAGGCGCGACATGTCGCCGCCGCCGAGCATGCCGGCCATGCGGGCCATCGACTTGCCGCCGTCCTTGCTCATCGCCTTGAACATGTCGGCCATCTGCCGGTGCTGCTTGAGCAGGCGGTTGACCTCGGCGACGTCGACGCCGGAACCGGCGGCGATGCGGCGCTTGCGCGAGGCGGCCAGGATGTCGGGCTTCTTGCGCTCCTGCTTGGTCATCGAGCTGATGATCGCCTGCTGGCGGCGGAAGACGCTGTCGTCGACGCCGGACTCGGCGATCTGTTTCTTGACCTTCTGCACCCCGGGCAGCAGGCCCATGATGCCTTCCATGCCGCCCATCTTCTGCATCTGTGACAGCTGGGCCGACAGGTCGTCGAGGTCGAACTGGCCCTTGGCCAGCTTCTTGGCCATGCGCTCGGCCTGGGCCTGGTCGAGGTCCTGGGCGGCGCGTTCGACCAGGGCCACGACGTCGCCCTGGCCGAGGATGCGGCCGGCGACGCGGCGGGCGTCGAACACGTCCAGGGCGTCGATCTTCTCGCCGGCCCCGAGGAACTTGATCGGCAGGCCTGTGACGTGGCGCATCGACAGCGCCGCGCCGCCGCGACCGTCGCCGTCGACCCGGGTCAGGATCAGGCCGGTCAGCGGCAG
>JAQGIN010000331.1 GCA_028291125.1 Caulobacter sp. | reverse complement strand
GTGGTCAAGCTGGCGGCGGGCAAGAAGAAGATCGTCCTGGTGAAGCCGGTTTAGGGAACAGACAGCATGACCACGACCCTGCAAGCGGGCGACAAGGCCCCCGCCTTCGATCTGCCGACCGACACCGGCCGCGCTAGCCTGGCCGCCCTCAAGGGCAAGGCCGTGGTGCTGTATTTTTACCCCAAGGACGACACCACCGGCTGCACCTCCGAAGGCCTGCAGTTCTCGGCCGAGGTCGAGGAGTTCGCCAAGGCCGGGGCGGTGGTGATCGGGGTGTCCAAGGACAGCGTCGCCTCGCACGCCAAGTTCCGGGCCAAGCACGACCTCACCGTCGAGTTGGCCGCCGACCCGATGGGCGAGACCGTCGAGGCCTATGGGGCCTGGGTGGAAAAGAGCATGTACGGCCGCAAATACATGGGCATCGACCGCTCGACCTTCCTGATCGACGGCGACGGCGTGGTGCGCGAGGTCTGGCGCAAGGTGAAGGTTCCCGGCCACATCAAGGCGGTGCTGACCGCCGCCCGGGCCCTGCGCGCCGCCCGGTGACCCTTTGTCGCGCGTCCTCCCCGGAGGAACCGTGCGACCGTGCTCGGCGTTGTTCCGTGGTCGTCGGATTTCGTCTTTGGTTTCAACGGCGACCACCCGTTAGGCGCCGTCGATGACGCGGCGCCAAGCCTTCGGGCGTCAGGGAAAATCGGTCGCCGGGCGGGCCTCGCCGGGCGCCAAGACCCTTGCGCCTCTGCTCAATCTCGTTGCATATCCGGGGAACCTGAAAACGGGGGTTTCCTAGGTGATGGTCACCACACGCTTCAAGCGACTGCGGCGATCCCTCGAAGGTCTGTTCCCAGAACGGCATCTCTATATCCGCTCGGGCGGCGAGATGCGGGGCTATGTTCTCTCCACCAAGAAGCAGCTGATCGGCGCCGGCGCGATCGCCGGAGCGGCCCTGTGGATGGGCGTCTGCACCGCGGCGATGATGGTCAACGCCCTGGCGGTCAGCTCGACCGACCAACTGGTCGCCAAGCAGAAGGCCTATTCCGAGCGCGTGGTCGCCGACCGTCAGGCCCGGCTGAACAGCGCCATCGCCCAGCTCAACGCCACCAACGGCTCGGTCGACGAACTGGCCGCCTCGGTCGAGAAGCGCCACGCCGCCCTGGCCCTGCTGCTCACCGACTTCAAGGGCGCGCCCGGCGCCGCCCTGGCCCTGGCCCCGGCCAAGCCGCGGCTGCTGGCCAGCCTGTCCAGCCCGGTCGACCGCATCCGCTCCACCCGCATGGACCAGGAACGCCTGATCGACGCGGCCGAGACCTTCGCCAAGAGCCGGGCCGAGCGCCTGCGCCTGGCCTTCCGCCTGGCCGGCCTCAATCCCGAGAGCTACGCCAGCCGCGGCGCCGCCCTGGGCGGCCCGCTGATCGAGGCCAAGGACCCCCGGGCCCTGGCCGCCGTGCTCGACGTCGACGAGGACTTCGCCGCCCGCATCCACCGCGCCTCGACCGACATGTCGGACATGCGCGGCCTGAACCAGGCGGCGACCCGCCTGCCCTTCTACCGGCCGACCAATAACCCGGCCCTGAGCAGCAGCTACGGCGTGCGGCTCGACCCGTTCACCCATCGCCCGGCCTTCCATTCGGGCCTCGACTTCCCCGGCTCGTTCTACACCCCGATCATGGCCACCGCCCCCGGCGTGGTGTCGTTCACCGGCCAGCGATCGGGCTATGGCAATACGGTGGAGGTCGACCACGGCGGCGGCTTCAAGACCCGCTACGCCCACCTGCAGGGGATTTCGGTGGCCGTCGGCCAGCGGGTCGGCGTCGGCCAGCGGGTCGGGGCGATGGGCTCGACCGGCCGCTCGACCGGGCCGCATCTGCATTACGAAGTCTGGGTCGATGGGCGCGCCCAGAACCCCAACCGTTTTCTGAAGGCCGGCGAATATGTTCAGCAAGCAGACTAAGGCTCCGGTGCGTCCCATGGGCAAGACCGACTCCCAGACCGCCCTCGTCCCCGCCGACGCCGGCCGCAAGGCCGCGCCGAAAGCGGCGTCGCTGATCTCCTCGGACATCACCGTCGAAGGCGACGTGATCGGCGACGGCGAACTGCATCTGGACGGCACGGTGCGCGGCGACGTCCGCGTCGCCCGCCTGACCATCGGCGAGACCGGCCAGGTCGAGGGCGCGATCCACGCCGAGGCGGTCGAGGTGCGCGGTCGGGTGATCGGCACGGTCACCGCCAAGCAGGTGCGCCTCTACGGCACCGCCCATATCGACGGCGACATCACCCACGAGCAGCTGTCGATCGAGGCCGGGGCCTTCTTCCAGGGCCGCAGCCTAAAGTTCCAGCGCCCGCCCCAGCCCAAGCCGGAACCTAAGCCGGAGCCCGCCGCCCAGGCCGAGATCGTCACCTTGGAAACCCGGTCGCCGGCCAAGACCTGAGCGTCCGCTCCAAAACAGAAACGCCCCGGATCGCTCCGGGGCGTTTTGCTTTTGGGCCTGTCCGCAACCGTTAGGCGCTGGCGTCGCGCGTCACCCCGACCCGCTGGGCCAGGGAGGCGCCCATGAAGGTGTCCAGGTCGCCGTCGAGCACGCCTTGCGTGTCGGAGGTCTCGACATTGGTCCGCAGGTCCTTGACCATCTGGTAGGGCTGCAGGACGTAGCTGCGGATCTGGTGGCCCCAGCCGATGTCGGTCTTGGCGTCCTCCAGGGCCTGTTGCGCCGCCTCGCGCTTCT
>JAQGIN010000324.1 GCA_028291125.1 Caulobacter sp. | reverse complement strand
TACTGGCGGGCTTCGCGCATCATGGCGTCGGTCAGTTCCTGGTCGGTGACGGCCACGTCGTTCTTGCGGCCGATCTCGGCGAGCACCAGGCCCAGGCGCACGCGGCGCTCGGCGATCTTGCGGTACTCTTCCTTCAGCACGTCCTCGGACTTGCCTTCGTCTTCCGGCGACAGGCCGCCTTGGGTCTTGTCGGCCTGGACCTGCTGCCAAATGCCGGCGAACTCGGCCTCGACCATGCGCGGCGGCAGCGGGAAGTCGTGCTTGGCGTCGAGCACGTCGAGCAGGGCGCGCTTCAGCTTGAAGCGCGAGGAGTTGGTGTAGCGGCCTTCGAGGTTCGACTTCAGCAGCTCCTTCAGAGCCGCCAGGTCGGTCAGGCCCAGGCGCTTGGCCAGTTCGTCGTCGGGGGCCGAATCGACCGGGCCGCGGACTTCCTTGACCGTGGTCTCGAATTCGGCGGCCTTACCGGCCAGATTGGCGGCGTTGTAGTCCTCGGGGAAGCTGACCTTCACCGTGATCACGTCGCCCGGCTTGGCGCCGACCAGTTGTTCCTCGAAACCCGGGATGAACTGGTTCGAGCCGAGGGTCAGCTCGGCGTCGGCGCCCGTGCCGCCGGCGAAGGCCTCGCCATCGATGCGGCCGATGAAGTCGATCAGCAGCTGGTCGCCGTCCTTGGCCTTCAGGCTCTTGCCGGTGCGCGGCTCATAGGTGCGGGCCTGCTTGGCCAGGTCGGCCAGGGCCTCGTCGACCTCGGCGTCGGTGACCTTGTAGACCGGCTTGGTCAGCTTGATCTTGGTCGGGTCGATCGGTTCGAACTCGGGCATCACCTCGACCGACAGGTCGTAGGACAGGTCCTCGCCGCCGGCCATGACCTTTTCCATGTCCGAGGACGGGGTCAGGTCGGGCTGGCCGGCCGGGCGCAGCTTGTTGTCGTCCAGCACCTTCTGGGTGGTCTCGTTGAGCGCCTGCTCGACGACTTCGCCCATCAGCGCCTTGCCGTACAGGCGGCGGACGTGCGCGGCCGGGACCTTGCCCGGACGGAAGCCCTTGATGTTCATCTGGGGCGTGACTTCGGCGATCCGCGCTTCCAGGCGGCTGGCGAGCTCACTCGCGGGCACCGTCACACCGTAAACGCGGCTAAGGCCTTCGCCTGACTTTTCAACGATCTGCATCGACATTTCTTAAGTTTCTCGGAACTTGGCGATACACGCCGGGTCCGCCCCAGGGGTCCAAAACATCAACGCCGCCCGCGTCACCGGGGCGGCGAAAGAGCGCCCTTATGTCACGACGTCGGCGCCGATTAAAGGCCTTGGTGCGCCCGTCGTGTTTTGAGGGTGAAGGGCGACGTTTTCGCCGCGTATTGAATGCGGCGGGTGGTGCGGATGAGAGGACTCGAACCTCCACGCCTCTCGGCGCCAGAACCTAAATCTGGTGCGTCTACCAGTTTCGCCACATCCGCGTTCCGCGCTCCCCTTAGCGGGCAAAGGGAGCGCGGCCAAGGCGATTTGCGCGACGGCCCGGCCGCGAGGTCTCGAGGACCCGGCGCGCGCGGCGGCGGCGCAAGCGTCTGCCTGACGCGCCGCCGCCCGGCGCGCAATAATTTTGCTTCGAGAAGCACAATACGGCCAGATTACGGCAACAAATAATTAGAAATCCGTAATTTCCGGCAAGGACGCGGCTCAGCTAAGATCCCCTCATGCGCCATCGTCCGGTCACGCCCATCCTGAAGCCGCCGAGCACGGCGGAGGCGTTCGGTCGCCACATTTCTGGTCGGCTGCGCAACCGCCTGGGCCGAATGGGCATCACCAATCTGCGCGAGCTGCGGGCCTTCGTCGAAATCGAGGGCGGCTGGGCCAGGCTTCAATCCAGCCGCCAGGTGGGGCCGGCGATGATCGCCGAGGCCGCCGACCTGCTGGACCTGCCCAATCCGTTCTGGCCCGAGCCGCCGGCGGGCCTGTGCCCGCACTGCGGCCGGCCGCTGGTCGAGGCCGGCGGCGTCGCCTGCGCCCCGGCCGAAACGGCTCGCGCGGGCTAGGCCCGGGCGGGGCGGTGCAGGGCCACGCCCAGCATCACCAGGGCGATCCCGACCAGCTCGCGCCAGCCCGGCGTCTGGCGCAGGGCCAGGAAGCCGATCAGCGCCGCCATCGCCGGCAGGATCGACAGCATCAGGGCGAAACTAGCCCGCGGCAGCCGGGCCATGGCCAGCTGGTCGGCGACATAGGGGATCACCGACGACGACACCCCCACCCCGACGGCGGCGGCCAGCAGCAGCGGATCGACCAGCGCCACCCGCGCGTCGGGAAAGCCGACGGGCAGAGCGATGACCGCGGCCACCAGCATGGCGGCGGCCAGCCGGTCCAGGCCGCCCGGTCCCGAGATCCTGTGGCCCAGCACGATGTAGAGGACGAACAGAGCGCAATTGCCGAAGGCGAAGGCGTAGCCCAGCATCGCCCCTTCCAGGCGCAGCTGGGTCAGGGCGTAGACGCCGGCGGCGGCCAGCAGCAGCGCGGCCAGGTTGCGCCCGGACCGCGCGCCCAGGGCCGCCAGACCGATCGGCCCGACGAACTCGATGGCCCCCACCGTCGCCAGCGGCAGCCGGGCGATGGCCAGGTAGAACAGCGCGTTCATCGCCGCCAGCACCGCGCCCAGGGCGACGACGGTCAAGCGGTCGGCCGCCGCCAGGGTCCGCCAATAGACCCAGGGCCGCCGCCACAGGGCGAAGATCGCCGCGGCGCTGGCGATCCGCAGCCAGGCGACGCCCAGCGGCGCCACCTGGGCGAACAGCATCACCGCGAAGGCCGGGCCTAGATAGTGGAACACGGCGCTGGCCGCGAAGATGGCCTGGGGCGGCGTCCGGTCGGGGGAGAGCGAAAGGGGCTGGTTCATGGCCCCGACGGTGCGGGAATTCCGGTCCGCCAGCCATGGCCATATGAAGGTCATGAGCGTATAATTCCTTCATAACGAAGGCAAATTGACGATGAGTACTTCACGTTCGCCGCTGCTGCGCGATTCCACCAACATCGCCATCCTCGAGCGGCTCGGCGCTGATCCGCGCATCGGCATCACCGAGTTGGCGCGAGCGGTCGGCATGTCGGGCCCGGCCGTGCGCGAGCGGGTGCAGCGGCTGGAGGAGGCCGGCGTGATCCGAGGGACGCGGCTGGACCTCGACCCGGCGCTGCTGGGCTATCCGATCGCGGTCATGGTGCGGATCCGGCCGATGCCGGGCCAGTTGCCCAAGATCATCGACCTGGCCCGCGCCAGTCAGCGCGTCGTCGAGTGTCACCGGATCACCGGCGAGGACTGCTTCATCCTGAAGATGCAGTTGGAGAGCCTGGCCGTGCTCGACACCGCGCTGGACGCCTTCCTGGCCTATGGCCAGACCACGACCTCGATCATCCAGTCGTCGCCGGTGCCGCCGCGCCCCCTGCCGCTGACCAACGGCGCCGCGCCGCTCTAGGGCGCTCCGCTCACCGCTGGGCGTACAGCCCGGCCAGCACCGCCGGGGCCAGGCCCGGCAGGTCCTCGGCGATCAAGCCCGGGCCGTGGGCGGCGGCGGCCTCGGCATGGATCCACACCCCGGCGCAGGCGGCCTCGAAACTGTCCATGCCCTGGGCGATCAGGCCGGCGACGAAGCCGGCCAGCACGTCGCCCGAACCGGCGGTGGCCAGCCACGGCGCGCCGTTGAGGCTGACGGCGGCGCGGCCGTCGGGGGCGGCGAT
>JAQGIN010000307.1 GCA_028291125.1 Caulobacter sp. | reverse complement strand
GCCTCGGGCACGTCGTGGCGCATGACCATCACCGCCACCGCCGATGGCAGGGAGAACGGCGTGGCGGCGCGGTTCTCGTAGGTGACGCGGGTGGCCTGGCCGTCGTTCAGCGGCTGCAGCCGCCACTCGCCGTCGCAGCTCTTGATGTCGCCGCCGATGCACTGGAAGCGGACGAAGCGATAGGGCTCGTAGTCGACGCGCGACACCGAGCGCAGCATCGGCAGCAGCAGAGTCCATTTCAGCAGGTGCTCGCGCACCTCCGAGCGGCCGTCGGGCGCGCGCGACAGCACCTTGCATTGCTTGACGTTGGGGGTCATCCGCCCGGCCTTGCCGCAGTCGAGGATCAGCTTCCAGACCACGGCTGGCGGCGCGGCGATGTCGAGCGCCGCCCGCACCTGACCGCCGTGGCCGGCCGGATCGGGCTTGACCTCGAGATAGATCTCGCCCGCCGCCAGCCGCGACTCCAGGGCCGGGTCGACGGCCTGGGCCCGGGCTGGACCGGCCAGCGCCAGCAGGGCGAGAAGAACGGTCGGGCCGCGCATGGGATCAGCCTAGCCCAGGACCGCCGGCCCCGAAACTCACGACCGCCGGTTCTTGACCAGATCGTCGACCACCGAGGGGTCGGCCAGGGTGGAGGTGTCGCCCAGGCCGCCCAGTTCGTTCTCGGCGATCTTGCGCAGGATGCGGCGCATGATCTTGCCCGAGCGGGTCTTGGGCAGGCCGGGAGCCCATTGCAGGACGTCGGGGGCGGCGAACGGGCCGATCTCGTGGCGCACCCACAGCACCAGGGTCTTGCGCAGGTCCTCGGTCGGCTCGATCCCGACCTTGAGGGTGACGTAAGCGTAGATGCCCTGGCCCTTGATGTCGTGCGGATAGCCGACCACGGCGGCCTCGGCGACGGCGTCGTGCAGCACCAGGGCGCTCTCGATCTCGGCCGTGCCCAGGCGGTGGCCCGAGACGTTGATGACGTCGTCGACCCGGCCGGTGATCCAGTAATAGCCGTCGGCGTCGCGGCGGCAGCCGTCGCCGGTGAAGTACTTGCCGGGATAGGTGGTGAAATAGGTGGTGAAGAACCGTTCGGGATCGCCGTAGACGGCGCGCATCTGGCCCGGCCAGCTGTCGGTGATCACCAGATTGCCCTCGGCCGGGCCGTCGAGCACGCCGCCCTCGGCGTCGACCAGCTGCGGCTTGACGCCGGGCAGGGGCTTGGTGGCCGAGCCGGGCTTCAGCGCCGTGGCCCCGGGCAGGGGCGAGATCAGCACCCCGCCGGTCTCGGTCTGCCACCAGGTGTCGACGATCGGCAGCCGACCCTTGCCAACCACCGAATGGTACCAGCGCCAGGCCTCGGGATTGATCGGCTCGCCGACGCTGCCCAGCAGCCGCAGCGAGGCCAGCGAGTTCTGGGTGACGTAATCGTCGCCCTCGCGCATCAGGGCCCGCAGGGCGGTGGGGGCGGTGTAGAAGATCTCGACCTTGTGCTTGTCGACCACCTGCCAGAACCGGGCCGGGGTCGGATAGTTGGGCACGCCCTCGAACACCAGGCTGGTTCCGCCATTGGCCAGGGGGCCGTAGACCACATAGGAGTGGCCGGTCACCCAGCCGACGTCGGCGGTGCACCAGAACACGTCACCGGGACGGTAGTCGAACACCGCCTCATGGGTCCAGGCGGCCCAGGCCAGATAGCCGCCGGTGGTGTGCAGCACGCCCTTGGGCTTACCGGTCGAGCCCGAGGTGTAGAGGATGAACAACGGGTCCTCGGCGTTCATCGGCTCGGCCGGGCACTCGGTCGAAGCCGCCGCCTTGATGTCGTCATAGACCACGTCGCGGCCCGGGGTCAGGGGCACGTCGGCCCCGGTCCAGCGGATCATCAGCACCTTGGCGACGTCCGGGCAGGCCAGCAACGCCTCGTCGACATTGGCCTTCAGCGGCACCCGCTTGCCGCCGCGGCGGCCCTGGTCGGCGGTGATCACCAGGCGCGAGTCGCAGTCCTGGATGCGGCCGGCGATGGAGTCGGGCGAGAAGCCGCCGAACACCACCGAATGCACCGCCCCGATGCGGGCGCAGGCCAGCATGGCCACGGCGGCGGCCGGGATCATCGGCAGGTAGATCGTGATCCGGTCGCCCTTCTTGGCCCCCAGGTCCTTCAGCACATTGGCCATCCGGCAGACCTCGGCGTGCAGCTGGCCATAGGTCAGGGAGCCGCCGTCGCCGCCCAGCTCGTCGGCCTCGAACAGCAGGGCGACGTCGTCCGCGCGGTGCGGCAGGTGGCGGTCGATGCAGTTGAGCGAGACGTTCAGCACCCCGTCGGCGAACCAGCGGATGCGGAAGTCCTCGCGGGCGAAGGAGACGTCCTTGATCTGGGTCGGCGGCGTGATCCAGTCGAGGCGGGCGGCCAGGTCGCGCCAATAGCCGTCCGGATCGGCCTCGACCCGAGCCAGGGCGGCCGCGTAGGCGGCGGCGTCGATATGGGCCTTGCCCGCCCAGTCGTCGGGGACCGGAAACACTTCGCCGTCGCTCACGTCGCTCTCCTCGATCTGGTCGCGGCGGGAGTATGCGGAGCCCGCCTCGCGGCGCAAGCAGACCACTGCGGTTTTCTCCATCTCGCTTCAAGGGGGAGATCGGCGTATGCGCTGCTGACGCCGTTCACCCTCCGCGGAGCCCCCGCCCATGCTGCTCGCCCTGTCGACCTGGCCCGAGATCGAGACCTTCCTGCAGCGCTCGAAGACGGTGGTGGTGCCGATCGGCTCCAACGAGCAGCACGGCCCCACCGGCCTGCTCGGCACCGACTGGCTGTGCCCGGAGATCATCTCGCACGAGGCCCACAAGCTCAGCGACACGGTGCTGGTGGGGCCGACCTTCAATGTCGGCATGGCCCAGCATCACCTGGCCTTCCCCGGCACCATCTTCCTGCGGCCCTCGACCTTCATCGCCGCGATCGGCGACTGGGTGCGCTCGCTGGGGGCCCACGGCTTCGAGCGGATCTATTTCCTCAACGGCCACGGCGGCTATGTCGCCTCGATCGAGGCGGCGTTCTCGGAAATCTACGCCGACTACAGCTTCCGCGGCGTGCGCGCCCCGTTCGCCCTGAAGCTGAAGAACTGGTGGGACCTGGCCGGCGTCACCGCCCTTGCCAACCGCCAGTTCCCGGTCGGCCACGGCAGCCACGCGACGCCGTCGGAGATCGCCGTCACCCAATGGGCCTATCCCGACGCCATCAAGAGCGCCAACTACGCGCCGCAGATCGCCCCGACCGGCCCGATCCGCGAGGCGCTGGATTTCCGCGCCCGCTTCGCCGACGGCCGCATGGGCTCCGACCCGGCCCTGGCCACGCCCGAAAAGGGCGGCGAA
>JAQGIN010000295.1 GCA_028291125.1 Caulobacter sp. | reverse complement strand
TGGTCGGCCGCTCGGAGGCCGAGGTGCGGGCCGAGCTGACGGCCAAGGGCGTCGCCCCCGACGCCATCGCCGTGCTCGCGCCGCAGCGCACCTTCGCCGGCAATCGTCCGTCCACCACCGTGGTGCTAGAGCGCCTGACGCCCCAGACCTTCGGCGCCCTGATCGCCCTCTACGAGCACAAGACCTTCGTCGAGGGGGTGATCTGGGGGATCAACAGCTTCGACCAGTGGGGCGTCGAGCTGGGCAAGGTGATGGCCAGCCGCATCCTGCCGGAGCTGGAAGGCGGGGTGGCCCAGGCGCACGATCCTTCCACCACGGCGCTGATCGCGCGGCTGAAGCGCTAGATTCGTTCCGCGCCTTCGGCTATAGGCGCGGACGATGACCCGCACGCCGCTCCATCCCGCGCACCATCATCCGACCTCGCCTCGCGGGATCGGCCGGGTTCGCGCGCACTAGGCGCGCCCCAGCCAGAGCCCCGCCCAGGCGGATGGGGCTCGTGATCAGCGCCATCCGTCGAGACCTCTTCTTCAGGACCGACGCCGCGCCATGACCGACCAGACCCCCCCGGGCGAAGCCTTCCGACCCGACGCCCGCGCCCCCCGCGGCTTCGCCGACAAGCGGGCTCGCGACCTGCGCGCCGAGCGGGCCATCCTCGAGGCGGTGTCGGCGGTCTATGAGCGCTACGGCTTCGAGGCGCTGGACACCGGGGCGTTCGAATACGCCGACGCCCTGGGCAAGTTCCTGCCCGACGCCGACCGTCCCAACGAGGGCGTCTTCGCCCTGCAGGACGATGACGAGCAGTGGATGGCGCTGCGCTACGACCTGACCGCGCCGTTGGCCCGCTTCGCCGCCCAGAACTGGGAGACTCTGGCCAAGCCGTTCCGCCGCTACGCCTTCGGCCCGGTGTGGCGCAACGAGAAGCCCGGCCCCGGCCGGTTCCGCGAATTCATCCAGTGCGACGCCGACACCGTCGGCTCGGCCCGGCCCGAGGCCGACGCCGAGATCATCGCCATGGCCGTCGAGGGTCTGCAGGCCGCCGGCCTGCCGCGCGGCGCGGCGGTGCTGAAGATCAACAACCGCAAGCTGCTTAACGGTCTGCTGACCGCCGCCGGGGTCGAGAGCAACGGCCAGAAGCTCTCCGTGCTGCGGGCCGTCGACAAGCTGGACCGGCTGGGCGTCGAGGGCGTGCGCCTGCTGCTGGGCGAGGGCCGGTTGGACGAGAGCGGGGCCTTCACCAAGGGCGCGGGCCTGGCCGGCAAGGCCATCGATTCGGTGCTCGACTTCGTCCAGGCGGGCGCGGCCTCGCGGTCGGAAACCCTGAGCCGTCTGGCCAATGTCATCGGTGGCTCGGCCGAGGGCGACGAGGGCCTCGACGAACTGGCCAAGATCGACGCGGCGCTCACCAGCCTGGGCGTGGCCGAGGATCAGGCGCTGTTCGAACCGTCGATCGTCCGTGGTCTGGAATATTACACGGGCGCGGTGTTCGAGGCCGAGCTGCTGCTGTCGACCACCGACGACAAGGGCGCGAGCGTCAGCTTCGGCTCGATCGGTGGCGGCGGTCGCTATGACGACCTGGTGGCCCGCTTCACCGGTCAGCAGACCCCGGCCACCGGCTTCTCGTTCGGCGTCTCGCGCCTGACGGCGGCGCTGCGGGCGGCGGGACGCGAGCCGGGCGGGCAGGCGCGAGGCCCGGTGGTGGTCATCGTCTTCGACCAGACCCACATGGGCGAATATTTCTCCGTGGCCGGAGAGCTGCGGGCCGCCGGGATCGCCGCCGAGGTCTATCTCGGCGCGTCGGGCATGCGGCCGCAGATGAAATACGCCGATCGCCGCTTGGCGCCGGCCGCCATCATGCTGGGCGGCGACGAGATCGCCGCCGGCACGGTGACGATCAAGGATCTCGACCTCGGCCGCGAACTGGCGTCCGGCGTCGCCGACAACGCCGCCTGGAAGGCCGAGCGCCCCGGACAGCAGACGGTGCCGCGCGGCGAACTGGTCGCCGCCGTGCGCAAGATCCTCTTGGGCGGCGGCCAATGAGACTCGAGCGCGCCATCCCCGCCGCCGCCCTGGCGGCCATCCGCGCGCCCTTCGCCACGGCCGGCGCCGTGCTGACCGACGCGCCGGTGCTGCAGCCGCTGGGCCTGCTGCTGGACCTGGCCGGCGAGGCCATGCGCTCGCGATTGTTCGTGGTCTCCGGCGACGGCGGCGACGAGGCCTGCCTGCGGCCCGACTTCACGGTGGCCATCGCCCGCGCCCACCTCGAGGCGGGCGCGGCGATGGGGCGCTATCTCTATGACGGCAAGGCGTTTCGGGTGGCGCCGCGCGGCAGCGACCGGGCCGAGGAGTTCCTGCAGATCGGCGTCGAGGCCTTCGAGGCCGGCGACCCCGTCGACGCCGACGCCGAGATCGCCGCCCTGGCCTGGGCTTCGGCCGTCGCCGGCGGCCGCTCGGACCTGTCGCTGGTGCTGGGCGACGTCGGTCTGTTCGGGGCCTTCATCGACACGCTGGACCTGGCCGCGCCGCTGGCGGTCCGCCTGAAGCGCGCCTTCACCCGGCCGCGCCAACTGAAGGCCGAGCTCGACGGCGGCGCCGAGGAAATCAGCGGCGAACAAAGCCGTATCGCCGCCTTGCTGGCCGGCCTGCCCGAGGGCGAGGCCTCGGCGGTGCTGCAGGAGCTGTGGTCCCTGGCCGGCATCGAGCCGGTCGGCGGCCGGCGGCCGGCCGAGATCGCCCATCGCCTGGTCGAACGGGCCGAGGCGGCCAAGGCCGGCAAGCTGTCGCCCGCTCAGGCCGACAAGGTTCGAGCCTTCTTGGCGGTCAGCGACCGTCCGGGCGCGGCCTTGGACGCCATCTCGGCCCTGGCCGGGCCACAGCGCGCGGCGCTGGACACGGCGCTGGACGGCTGGCGCCGACGCCTGGCCGGCATGGTCGCCCGCGGCGCGCCCGAGGACCGCATGCGCCTGACGGCCGCGTTCGGCCGGGCCTTCGGCTACTATGACGGCTTCCTGTTCGAGGTTCGCAGCCAGGCCCTGGGCGACGAACGACCCGTGGCGGCCGGCGGTCGCTATGACGGCCTGCCCGCGCGGCTCGGCGCGGAACGCAAGACCGGCGCCGTGGGCTGCATGGTGCGCCCGGCGCGCGCCTATGCGGGGGGCGGGGAATGAGCACGCCCCAGGAGACGAGGATGATCTTCGCCATTCCCTCCAAGGGCCGCCTGAAGGACCAGGTCGAGGCCTGGCTGGCCGAGTGCGGTTTCAAGCTGGAGATGGCCGGCGGGTCGCGCGGCTATTCGGCCGAGCTGTCGGGCCTGCCCGGCGTCTCGGTGCGGCTGCTGTCGGCCGGCGACATCGCCGCCGGCCTCGACGCGGGCGAACTGCACCTGGGCGTCACCGGCGAGGACCTGCTGCGCGAGCGCGGCGACGACATGGACAGCCGGGTGATGCTGCTGCGCGCCCTGGGCTTCGGCCGCGCCGACCTGGTGGTCACCGCCCCCAAGAGCTGGCTCGACGTCGACAGCATGGCCGATATCGACGAGGTCGGTCACGCCCATCTGGCCAAGACCGGCCGCCGCCTGCGGGTGGCGACCAAGTATGTCACCCAGACCCGCGCCTTCTTCGCCCGCCACGGCGTCGCCGACTACCGCATCGTCGAGTCCAGCGGCGCCACCGAGGGCGCGCCGGCGGCGGGGGCGGCCGAACTGGTGGTCGACATCACCACCACCGGCGCCACCCTGGCGGCCAACGGCCTGAAGGTGCTGTCCGACGGGGTGATCCTCAAGAGCCAAGCCCAACTGACCGCCTCGCTGACGGCGAGCTGGGACGCGGGCCATCGCGATTCCTTGCGCCGGCTGCTGTCGGTGGTCGAGGCCAAGGGCCGGGCCCGCACCCTGGCCACCCTGGTCTGGCCCGCCGACCAGGACGCCGCCGGCCAGGCGGCCGTCGCGCCGTTCGTGGCCGGCACCGGCGCCCGCCGGGCCAATGGCGCCCTGCTGGCCACCCGCGACCTGTTCGAGGCCGCCGCCGCCCTGGCCGCCGCCGGGGTCGAGCCGGTCACCGTCTCGCGGCCCGACTATGTGTTCGAATCCCGCTCGGCGGTTTTCGAGCGGCTGGAAGCTTTGCTAGGCTAATTTTTGGCGACGACGTCAAAAATGCCCGGAATATCGCTGATAAGTTTGACCATTGCGTCCAAACTACGCCATTGACGTCAAAAATATTCGCAAACCCGTTACAAAAAAGGGGTTGGTGCGTTGACACCGCCTCGGAATTGACGTTTCTTGGGCCTGCGAGAGATAAACAGGCCCAGCAGAGAGCCCTATCTCTTCGGCGTTTCGGGGAGGAAACGCCCACTTAGATCGAATGATCGAGAAATAGCCGGACCCGTCGCGAATATCCCCCGCGGCGGGTTTGGTGTGTTTGGGCTACCCCGCGAATTTTTGACATCGACAGCAAAAAGGGCGGCTCCGCGAGGGGCCGCCCTTTTGCGTTT
>JAQGIN010000288.1 GCA_028291125.1 Caulobacter sp. | reverse complement strand
GCATCCGGGGCGTCGGACGCGTCCGGAAGCTCGGGAGCGCCAGGGGGCGGCGCCGTCTGGGGCGCGGGCGAGGCCTGGGCCGCCACGGCGGCCGGGGGCGGGACGACTTCGGCTTCGACCGACGGCGCGGATACCGCCGTGGTCGTCGGTGCGGTGGTGGCGGCCGGGGCGATTGGGGCGGTCGCCGGGGGCGTCGCCGAAGGGAGCGTCGGCGGCGCGCCTTCCGGCCCGAGCACCGGCAGTTGCAGCGCCGTCATCAGGCCCGGCGACGGCGTCATCGCGGCCGAGGTCGGCGGCGGGGCGGCCAGGGTCGGCGTCGGGACGTTAGCCGGCGGGGCGGCCAAGGTCTTGGGCGGCGCGGCGGTCGCGCTGGGAGGCGGCGCGGCGGTCGGGGCGGCGTCGAGCCAGGTCTTCACCACTTGGCGGAACACCAGCAGCGCCGCCTTCATGTCGGCGGGCGGCGGCGCGCCAGGGCGCTCGGCGGCGCGGCCCGCGCCCGGACGCTCGGCGGGGGCGACGCCGGCGGCCAGCCGCGCCTCCAGGAACAGGCCCGAGCGGTCCAGCGCCCGCTTGACGTCGGCGCCGGTGACGGCCCCGTCGAGCGGCGCGCGCAGGGCCAGAACCTGGTCGAGGGCGGCGCGGACCGGGGTCGGCAGGGCCTGGGCCTGGCGCACGGCGACCAGGTCGGCCATCAGCGGGGCCAGGCCGCCCTGGCGCTGGGCCGCCTGGGCGGCGGCGGCGCCGACGGCGCGGGCCTGCAGCACGACGGGGGTGAGTTCGGGCTCGGGCGCAACGACGGCTGCGGCCGCGGCGGTCGTCGTGGCGGCGGCGGCGGTCGACGACGCGCCTCCGGCCGGCGATGCCATGGCCTCGCCGCTGGCGGCGGCGATGCGGCCGAGCTGGTCGGTGACCTCGGCGGCGGCGACGGCGGCCAGGGCCAGCAAGGCCTCGGCGGTCATCGGCGTGGAGGGGGGCGTCGGCTGCGGCGCCACCGGACGTACGGGCGTCACGGGCGGCAGCGGCGATACGAGCCCGAGCGGATTGATCAGCACGACGACGCCTTCTCGAAACCGACTTCGCGCGCCCGCCGGCGGCGTGACGCGCGGGGAAGTCTAGGCGCGAGCGGTGAAGCGGGTCTTAAGCCTGTTGGCGGCCTATCGACGCTTCTGGGCCAGCAGCCAGCGCCGCCAATCGGCGCCAACCAGCATGTCCGGCGGCACGCGGTGGTCCAGGGTGTCGTATTCGATGAACCGGGCGCGACCGCCGGCCGCCTTCAGGGCCGCGAACATCGCCCGGTCGGGTTCGATCGGATTCTCGTCGTCGCGGGCGCCATGCACCAGCAGGATCGGCGTGTGGGCCAGGACCCCGGCCATGTCGCGGTCGGGCGGCACCGGCGAGAAGGCCACGGCGGCGGCGAAGCGGTCCGGCCGCGGCAGCAGGGCGTTGAGCGCCGCCGAACCGCCCATCGAGAAGCCGACCACATAGACCCGCCGCGGATCGATCGGCAGGCGGGCGCTCAGGTCGTCGACCAGGGCCAGGACCGAGGCCAAGGGCGGGCCCGGAACCGAGGCCAGCAGACCGTCGCCGCCCGGCTGATAGTTGGCGCTGCGGGCCGGGACCTGCGGCGCGACCACGAAGGCCGGCTCCAAGCCGGGCGCGGCCCAGCCCTTCAGGAAGGGACCGAGCTGGGCCTGGTTGTCGACGCCGATCGCCCCCGAACCGTGCAGGACCAGCACCAGCGGATAGCGCCGGCCCGGCGCGGGCGCCGGCGACAGCAGCCGGTAGGGCAGCGTGATCGCCCCGTCGGTGAAGCGGCCGGGTTCAAAGCCCGTCGCCGGCGCGGCCTGCAGCGCCGCCACGGCGGCCAGGTCGGCGGCCGATCCGGTTCCCGCCACGTGGCGATAGGCGGGCGTCGTCGCGCAGGCGCTCAGGGTCAGCGCCAGCCACAAGCCGCCCAGGACATGGCGGCTAGCCGTCACGGCGGGCCAGCAAGGCCAGCACCGCCTGGGCGGCGGCCTCCGACGGGTCGGGCATGCCGCGGCCCATCTGGTCGAGGGCGGCGGTCTGGGCGGCGATCTGGGCGGCGCGGCGGGCGGGGTCGTCGAGCAGGCGGGCGACCTCGACAGCCAGGGCCGGGCCGACGCAGGCGCCCTGGATCAGTTCGGGGGCGATCTCGCGGTCGGCGGCGATGTTGAACAGCGTCGCCCAGCGCGGCTTGAACAGCAGTTTCAGCAGGGCGTAGGTCGTCGCGCTCATCTTGTAGCCGACCACCATCGGACAGCCGGCCAAGGCCAGTTCGGTGGTCACCGTGCCGCTGCAGGCCAAGGCCACGGTCCCGGCGACCATGGCGTCGTCCTTCAGGGCCTCGTCCTCGACGACATGGGCCCGGAACGGCCAGCCGGCGACGCGGGCCTTGACCGCCGTGGCCACGGTGGCGGCGGCGGGGATCACCACCGCCAGGTCCGGGCGCTCGGCCTTCAGCCGGGCGACGGCGTCCTCGAAGACCGGCATCACCCGCTCGATCTCCGACGGCCGGCTGCCCGGCAGCATCAGCAGGATCGGCGTTTGCGCATCGACCTCGATCGCCGCCCGCAGCCGGGCCGGGTCGGCGCGGCTGAAGTCCTTGGCCAGGGTGGAATTGCCGACGAAGACGTTCTCCAGACCGGCGGCGTCGAAATAGGGTCGGTCCATCGGCTGGATCGACAGCAGCAGGTCGACCGCCTTGGCCAGGGCCCGGGCCCGCCCCGGCCGATAGGCCCAGACCTGGGGGGCGACGTACTTGATCAGCGGCAGCTTGGGGTCCAGGCGGCGCAGGGCGTGGGCCAGGCGGATGTTGAAGCCCCAGGAATCGATGAGGATGGCGACGTCGGGCCGCTCGCGGGCCGCCAGGGCGACGGTGTCGGCCAAGCGGGCCATGGCCCGCGGATAGGCTTTCAGGCTCTCGACCAGGCCGAGGATCGACAGCTGGGCGATGTCGAACGGGCTCTCGATCCCCTCGGCGGCCATCTTCACCCCGCCGACCCCGACGAAGCGGACGCCCGCCCCCAGCCGCGCCTTGAGGGCCCGAGCCAGGTCGGCGCCCTTGGCGTCGCCCGAGGCCTCGGCGGCCACCAGCATCACCGTCAGCGGCCTGGCGGGCGCGTCGGTCACGCCCCCGGCTCCGGCTCGACCCCCAGCACGAACAGGCCCAGGTCGTCGGCGCAGGCGATCACCGCCTCGCGGTCGACGACCAGCAGCCGCCCGGCCTCGCCGACCACCCCGGCCAGGCCGGCCCGGGCGGCGCGTTGCAGGGTGGCCACTCCGATGGTCGGCAGGTCGACCTTGGTCTCCTGGATCGGCTTGGGTGCCTTGGCCAGCACGCCGCGCGGCCGCTCGGCGCAGCCGCGGATGGCCTCGGGCAGCTCGGCGACCCGGCGCAGCATGGCGTCGGTGCCCTCCTGGGCCTCGACCGCCAGCACCAGGCCGTCGCAGACCACCGCCCCCTGGCCGACGTCCAGCCGGCCGATGGCGCGGGCGACGATCAGGGCCCGGTCGATGTCGGCGCGGTGATGCTCCGTGGGCGCATGGCGACCCAGCGGGCCGCGCGGCAGGGTCATTTCGCCCATCACCTCGTGCGCCCCCTCGATGGCGAAGCCGTCCTTCTCGAACTCGCCCAGCACCTTGCGCAGCAGGGCGTCGTCGCCGTGGCGGCCGGCGGCGACGATGCCGGGCAATGCGGCCAGGCCGCGCAGGTCGGGCATCAGTTTGGCGAAGTCGGGACGATCAACGGTGCCGGCGAAGCAGACCACCTCGCAGCCGGCGGCGCGCAGGGCCTTGAAGCACTTGCCCAGCTCGCCCAGACCCACCTCACGGCCGGGAAAGGCCTCCAGGGCGGGGTCGGCGAAGCCGCGCAGGCGCATGACCGCGAACGGCCGGCCGGCGGCCTGGCAGTGGTCGGCGAGCTCGATGGGCAGCGACCCGCCGCCGGCGATCAGACCCAGCTTGCGCATGGCGGCCAGCCTAGACCTCGCGCTGCGGCAGGCACAGGGGGCGGTTGGCGTCGGCGCGGATGAAGTCGACGATCTCCATCACCTCGGTCGCGCCGGCATGGGTCTCGGCCACGTCCTCGAGCCGTTCCTGGAAAGTGCCCTCGTCGGCGAACAGCAGGCGGTAGGCGGCGCGCAGGGCGTTGATGGTCTCGCGCGAGAAGCCGCGGCGCTTGAGGCCGACCAGGTTCAGGCCCTCGAGATGGGCGTGGTTGCCCCACACCGAGCCGTAGGGGATGACGTCCTTGGTCACCGCGGCCAGACCGCCGATGAAGCTGTAGCGGCCGATGCGCGAGAACTGGTGGGCCGCCGCTAGGCCGCCCATGAACACGAAGTCGCCGATCGCCACGTGGCCGCCCAGGGTCGCGCCCTTGGCCATCACCACCGAGTCGCCGACGATGCAGTCGTGGGCGATGTGCGAGCCGACCATGTAGAGGCCGTCGGCCCCCACCGTGGTCACGCCGCGGCCCGAGGCGGTGCCGGTGTGCATGGTGACGTGTTCGCGGATGATGTTGCGCGGACCGATGACCAGCTGGGTCTTCTCGCCCTTGTGGCCCAGGTGCTGCGGCGGGCCTCCCAGATTGGCGAAGGCGTGGACGACGCAGCCCTCGCCCAGGCTGGTGACGCCCTCGATCACCACGTGCGAGGTCAGCTTCACCCCGGCCGCCAGGGTCACGTCCGGGCCGACGATGCTGAACGGGCCGATCTCGACGTCGGCGGCGATCTGGGCGCCGGGCGCGACGATGGCGGAGGGGTGGATCAGGCTCATTTGGTCGGGGTCTCCACCAGCATGGCGGCGAACTCAGCCTCGGCGGCCACCTTGTCGCCGACCTTGGCCACGCCCTTGAACTTGAAGATGTTGGACCGCGCGCGCGTGACCTCGACCTCCATGCGCAGCACGTCGCCGGGCCGCACGGGGGCGCGGAAGCGGGCGTTGTCGACCGACATGAAGAAGATGGTCTTGCCCTCGGTGTTGACCTCCAGCGACTTGGACATCAGCACCGCGCCGGTCTGGCCCATGGCCTCGATGATCAGCACCCCCGGCATCACCGGGTTGTTCGGGAAGTGGCCCTGGAAGAAGGGCTCGTTCACGGTGACGCACTTGATGCCGATGATCGACTGGTGCGGCCGGTAGTCCTCGGCCCGGTCGACCAGCAGGAACGGGTAGCGGTGCGGGATGCGCGCCAGGATCTCGGCGATGTCGATATGCGATTGCGCCGGATCGGCGGTCTTTTGGCCCATACTCAGCCCCTTTTTCCCCGGCCGCCCGCCATGCGCGACAGCCACGCGGTCTCCCGCAACCATTGCCGGATCGGCTGGGCCGGCACCCCGCCCCAGGTTTCCCCGGGCGGGATGTCGCGCATCACCGCGCCCGCCGCGGCGACCCGGGCCCCCGATCCGATGTTCAGATGATCGGCCACGCCGGCCTTGCCGCCGAACGAGACGCCGTCGCCGATGACCGTGCTGCCGGAAATGCCGGTATAGGCCGCCAGCACGCAGTTGCGCCCGATCCGCACGTTGTGGCCGACATGCACCAGATTGTCGATCTTGGTGTTCTCGCCGATCGTGGTGTCGTCGAAGGCCCCGCGGTCGACGCAGCTGTTGGCGCCGATGGTGACGCCGTCCTGGATCACCACCCGGCCCAACTGCGGCATGTCGACGACGCCGGCCGGGCCGGCGGCCGCGCCGAAGCCCGCCTCGCCGATCACCGCCCCGGCGTGGATCCGCACCCGGTCGCCGATCAGGGCGAAGCCGATGACGGCGTTTGGGCCGATCAGGCCGTCGCGGCCGATGGCCACCCCCGGCCCGACCACGGCGCCCGGCGCCAGGCGCGTGCCGCGGCCGATCCGAGCGCCCTGGCCGATCGATACGCCGGGGGACAGCAGGACGCCCTCCTCCAGCCGCGCCGACGGATGCACGGCCGGGGCGCCGGCCTGGTGGTGGATCGGGGCGTGCAGCCGGCGGGCCGCCATGGCCCAGGCGGCCTGCGGATGGGCGGTGACCAGCACGGCGCAGCCGGCCGGGGCCGCCTGCGCCTGGTCGGCGCGCAGGAAACAGGCCCCGGCCGCGGTGGCGGCCAGGCCGGCCAGCAGCTTGGGATCGGAGAAGAAGGCGGCGGCGTCCGGCCCGGCGGCGCCCAGGGGCGCCACATGGCCGATCATCCGCTCGCCGAGGGCCTCGTCGAGCAGCTGGGCGCCGCCGAGACGGGCCAGCTCGGACAGGCTCGCCGGACCCAGGTCTTCAAAAAAACGCGGGTCCGGCATGGGTCCTCTCGAAAGCGACTCGCGCATCAGCGCGAGCCGATTCGCTTATTTCTGGGTCGGTTGCAGAGCTTGGGCCCCCGGAGCCGCTTGGTCCAGACGTTCCCGGTCGAAGGTCAGGGTCTTGATGCGGGCGTCCAGGGCGGTCACCACGGTGTCGGTGATGTCCATGGCCGGGTTGGCCAGCAGCACGCTCTCGCGGTCCAGCAGCAGGCCGCAGGTCTTGGCCTGGTAGACCGACTTGATGGCCGGATCCAGCTCTTGGTAGACGCGGCCCAGAGCCTTTTGCTCGGTGGCTTCGACTTCCTTCTGGCGCAGCTGACCCTTGCGCTGCCAGGCGTTGGCGCGGACTTGCAGGGCGCCGGCCTGTTGCTCGAGCGCGTCCTGGGCCAGGGTGGCCTTCTTGGTGTCCAGGGCCTTGGCGTCATTGTCGAGCGCGGTGCGCTCGGTGGTCAGCTCGGCGTTGACCTGCTGGATGATGGTCTTCAGCCGGGCGTCGACGGCTTTGCCGACCTGTGAGCTGGCGATCGCGCGCTGGCTCGAGAAGATGCAGACGCCGGTCAGGGCGGGGCCGTGATTGACCGGAGCGGCGGCGGGCGCCGCGGCTTGGGCGAAGGCGCTGCTGGCGACGGCGAGCGCCGCGAAGCTGGTGGCGGTCGCCGCGAGGAACTTGGAGGTCATGCTCATTAAAACCTTGTGGAGGTGGAGAACCGGAAGGTTTCGGTCCTGTCGTAGTCTTCTCTGGCCAGAATGTGGCTGAAGTCGAAGCGAATGGGTCCCATGGGGGACTTCCAGTCGATGCTGAGGCCCGCGGAGGCCCGCAAGGCCAAGTTGTCCCGAATGTTCGGATCGAACTTACCGGTCGAGGACTGTTTGTCGACATCGTCCAGCAGGCCCACGGTCCCGAAGTCCGTGAACAGCCCGGCCTTGATGCCGTATTGTTCGGGCAGGAAGGTCGGGATCGTCAGCTCCAGGGTGCCGATCGCATAGAGCTTGCCACCCATGGAGTTGCTGTTGGTGGAGATGTCGCGCGGCCCGATGCCGGCGGTCTCGAAGCCGCGGAAGGTCTGGCCGCCCTTGTAGAAGCGGTCGTTGATGCGAACATTGTCGCCGCCCCAACCGTCGATATAGCCGCCCGAACCGCTGGCGCTGAACACGAAGTCCTTGTTGAAGCCGTGGTACCAGGCGCCCTCGGCCTCGCTGCGCAGATAGTTCACCTCGCCGCCGAAGCCGGCCAGGTCCTGGGTCAGCGAGACGTAGAAGCCGCGGGTCGGCCGCAGCGGGTCGTTGCGCTTGTCCAGCCGCACGCCGTAGCCGACCGACGAGGTGATGTAGGCGCCGCGCTGCAGGCAGAGGATCTGCGACACCGAGCCTTGGGCGCACAGCGAGTCGGCCACGGTGACCTTGTCCTGCCGCAGGGTGTAGCGCAGCGACATCGAGGCGTTCTGGGTCAGCGGGAAGCCGAAGTTCACCGTGCCGCCGGTGGAGCTGGTGTCGTAGGCGGCGTACTGGCTCAGATCGTAGCGGTAGGAGAACAGGTTGAAGCCGGCGACCAGGTTGCGGCCCAAGAACCGCGGCTCGGTGAAGGCGAAGTCGATCGATTGCCGCAGCGAGCCCACCGACACCCGGGCCCGGAAGTTCTGGCCGCGGCCGCGGAAGTTGCGCTCGGTGATGCCGACGTCCAGCACCAGCTTGTCGACCGAGCTGTAGCCGGCGCTGAACGACAGTTCGCCGGTCGGCTGCTCCTCGACCTTGACCCGCAGGGCGGTACGGTCGGGGGCGCTGCTGGGCACCTCCTCGATGTTCACGTCCTTGAAGAAGCCTAGGCCGCGCATGTTGTTCTTCGAGCGGTCGACCAGCACGCGGTTGTAGGCGTCGCCCTCGGCGACCTCCATCTCGCGGCGCAGCACGTAGTCGAGGGTGCGGGTGTTGCCGACGATGTCGATGCGGTCGACATAGACCCGCGGCCCTTCCTTGACCTGGAACACCACGTCGACGGTGTTGGTCTCGCGGTTGGGCACGTAGCGCGGGCGCACGTCGACGAAGGCGAAGCCGGCGGCGCCGGCGGCGAAGGTCAGGGCGTCGGTCGCCTGCTCGATGCGGTCGTCTTCATAGAGCTGGCCGCTGCGGATCGGCAGGATCTGGACCAGCAGATTGCCGTCCAGCTTCTTCAGCTCGGTCTCGACGGTGATCTTGCCGAACTTGTACTTGGGACCCTCGTCGAGGGTGTAGGTGACGGCGAAGCCGTTCTTGTCCGGGGCCAGCTCGGCCACCGACGACACCACCCGGAAGTCGAAATAGCCGCGGTTGCGGTAGTGCTTGCGCAGCTGCTCGCGGTCGTACTCGATGCGGTCGGGGTCGTAATTGTCGTTGCTGGTCAGGAACTTGTACCAGTGGCTTTCCTTGGTCACGACCACGTCGCGCAGGTCGCTGTCGGAATATTCGTTGTTGCCGAGGAAGTTGACGCCGAGCACGCCGCTCTTGGGGCCTTCGGCGATCTCGAACACCAGGTCGACGCGCTTTTGCGGCAGCTCCACCACCTTGGGGGTGACGGTGGCCGAGATCCGGCCCGAGCGGCGGTACAGTTCGATGATCCGCTGGACGTCGGCCTGGACCTTGGAGCGGGTGAAGATGCCGCGCGGACGGATCTGCACCTCGTCCTTCAGCTTGTCTTCCTTCAGCGCCGAATTGCCCTCGAACACCACCTGATTGATGATCGGGTTCTCGACCACCTTGACCACCAGGTCGCCGCCCTGCAGCTCGATCTTGACGTCGGCGAACAGGTCGGTGCGGGCCAGGGTCTTCAGCGCCAGGTCGAGCTTGGCCGGATCGACCGTGTCGCCCGGCTGGATCGGCAGATAGGAGAGCACCGTGCCCTGCTCGATCCGCTCATTGCCCTGGACGACGATCCGCGACACGACCCCGCTCTGCGCCTGGGCGTAGGCCGCCTGAGGCGCGGTCAGCGCCGTGGAGCCGAGAAGGAGCGCAACGCCGGTGGCGAACGCGGCGCTGTGGGCGCGAATTTTGCTCATGGGACCAATCATGGACGGAAGACGGTCGTTCAAGAGAACAGACCGCCGAGAAATTTGAACACGCTCAAGCGCTGCAGATCGTTCCACGTCGCGAACAACATGAATCCGAGCAGCAGTGCAAGACCGACGCGATAGCCCGCCGCCTGAAGTCTCGCCCCCAGCGGCCGGCGGGCCACGGCTTCGTAGGCGTAGAACAGCAAGTGGCCGCCGTCCAGAACCGGGATCGGCAACAGGTTCATGAAGCCGATGCTGACCGACAGCACGGCCGAGAAGCTCAGCAGGTTGGCGATCACCCCGACCACCATCCAGCCGCCGGTGGGGGCGGCGTCGACGGCCGCCTGAGTGACCTTGCCCGAGGCGTTGGCGATGCCGATCACCCCGCCCAGTTGATCGGCCGGCACCTGGCCGGCGACCAGGCGGCCCAGATAGAACACCGTCGTCGACAGCACGTCCCAGGTCTGGGTCACGCCGCGGCCGACGGCCTGGATCGGGTTGTAGCTGACATGGCGGAAGTCGGACGGCTTGGAGCGGTTGGCGATGCCCAGCACGCCGATCTTCTGGCGGCCGGCGATGCGGTCGTGGACCTCGCGCACCTCGGGCGTGCCGGTCAGCTCGGTGACGGCGCCGCCGCGCTGGACGGTGAAGCGGATCGGCACCCCGGCCCGCAGATTGACGTAGCGGGCCACCGATTCGAAGTCGTCGACCTTGCGGCCGTCCAGGGCCACCACCAGGTCGCCGGCCATCAGGCCGGCCCGGGCGGCGGGGCTATTGGCCTGCACCTCGGAGATCCGGGGCGCGCGAACCGTGTCGCCGAAGGCCATGGCCAGGGCGGCGAACAGCACGATGGCCAGCAGGAAATTGGCCACCGGACCGGCGGCGACGATGATGGCGCGCTGCCACAGCGGCTTGAAATGCAGATAGCGGCCGACCGCCTCGGGCCCGTCGCGGCGCAGGATCTCGCGGCGCATTTCGTTCAGGTCCTGCTGATCGGGCACGCTGGCGGCGTTTTCGTCGCCGGAAAACCGCACATAGCCGCCCAGCGGAATCCAGCCGACGCGCCACTCGACGCCTGACTTGTCGCGCCAGGTCAGCAGGGCGCGACCAAAACCGATGGCGAAACGGTCGATGGCCACGCCGAAGCGCTTGGCGGCCAGGAAGTGGCCCAGTTCATGGATGGTGACCACCAGGGTCAGCACCAGCAGGAACGGCACGATATAGGTCAGAGCGGTCTGGATGAAGCCGAGCACCTTGGAAAAACCTCTTCTCGCCTTCAGTGCGAACGCTGGATATGGCTGACAACCTCGACCGCAATACGGCGGGCGCTGACATCGATCATCATCGCATCGTCCAGGGCGTCCCCGCCTCCCCGCGCCATCTCGCCCAGACCATTCATACGCTCGAGGGTCGTGGCGACGGCGCCGGCAATATCGAGAAAGCCGATCTGGCGGTCAAGGAAGGCGGCGACGGCCACCTCGTTGGCGGCGTTCATCGCCGCCGGGGCCCCGCCGCCCAGCCGTAGGGCCTCGCGGGCGATGGCGATGGCCGGGAAGCGGTCGAGGTCGGGCTCCTCGAAGGTCAGCTGGCCATAGGCGGCCAGGTTCAGCGGCGTCGCCGGCCACGGCAGGCGGTCGGGCCAGGCGAAGGCGCAGGCGATCGGGCTGCGCATGTCGGGCGGGCCCAGCTGGGCCAGGGTCGAACCATCGGAATACTCCACCAGGCTGTGGATCACCGATTGCGGATGGACCACGACGTCGATCTGCCGCTCCGGGGTCCCGAAGAGGTAGGAGGCCTCGATCATCTCGAGGCCCTTGTTCATCATGGTGGCGGAATCGACCGAAATCTTGGCGCCCATCGACCAGTTGGGATGGGCGACGGCCTGTTCGGGGGTGGCGCCCGCCATCGCCGCCTTGGTCCAGGTGCGGAACGGCCCGCCCGAGGCGGTGAGGATCAGCCGCGCCACGCGGTGGGCGCAGGCCGGCTGCAGCACCTGGAAGATCGCCGAATGTTCGGAATCCACCGGGATCACCGAGCCGCCGGCCTCCTGGGCGATGCGCAGCAGGGCCGGGCCGGCGCAGACCAGGCTTTCCTTGTTGGCCAGGGCGATCACCGCCCCGGTGCGGGCGGCGGCCAGGGTCGGGGCCAGGCCGGCCGCGCCGACGATGGCCGACATCACCCAGTCGGCGCCCATGGCCGCGGCCTCGGCGACGGCGGCGGCCCCGGCGGCGGCGCGGATTCCCGAGCCGTCGAGCAGGCCGCGCAGCTGCGGCAGCAGGCGCTCGTCCTCGATCACCGCCACCTGCGGACGCCACAGCAGGGCCTGCTGCGCCAGCCGCTCGACATTGCGGCCGGCGGTCAGGGCCAGGATCTCGACGGCGGCGCCGGACTGGGCGAACAGGTCCAGGGTCGAGACCCCGATCGACCCGGTCGAGCCCAGCACCACCACCTTGCGCGGCGCGGTCACGACAGCCATCCCCATTGGGCCATCAGTCGCGCCGCCGCGATGACGATGGCGGCGAACATCAGGCCATCGACGCGGTCGAGCATACCACCATGGCCGGGGATCAGGTCGCCCGAATCCTTGACCCCGAACCGGCGCTTCAGCATCGACTCCCAGAGGTCGCCCATCATCGTGGCCAAGCCGCCCAGCAGGCCGATGACGGCGATGATCGGCCAGGCCACGCCCATGTCGGGAATGGCCGGCAGGGCCTGGGACAGGGCGTCGATGCCGACCGCCCCGATCGAGGCGGCGACCAGGCCGCCGAAGAAGCCCGACCAGGTCTTGTTGGGCGAGAACCGCGGCCACAGCTTGGGGCCCTTGAAGATGCTGCCGGTCACGAAGGCGAAGATGTCGGCGAACCAGGTGACCACGAACAACAGCAGGGTCCAGCTCAGGCCGGCCGGCATCAGCCGCAGCCAGATCATGGCGATGCAGGCCGGGGCGATATAGATCACGCCATAGGCCGCGTCGGCCCGGCGCTCGACCGCGCCCCGCGCCATCAGGGCGGCGGCCAGGGCCCCGATCAGCACCAGCGGCCAAGTGATGTAGTAGTGGCCCCGGAAGGCGGCGACCAGGGCGATCAGCACCGCCACGCCGATGGCCAGGGCGACCCCAATCGGGGCCCGCTTGGCGCTCATCATCGCCCATTCGCGGGCCAGCAGGCCGACCCCGGCGAGGATCAGGGCCAGGAACCAGACGCCGCCGAACCACACGGCGGCGACCACCGCCGGCACCAGGACGGTGGCCGAGGCGACGCGGATCCGAAGATTGATCCAGTTGAAGCGCTTAGCCGGCGACGGCGACGTCATCGGCCGCAATACCCCCATAGCGCCTGTCTCGGCCTTGATACTCCGCCACGGCGGCGGCGAGGTGATCTGGGCCATAGTCGGGCCACAGCACGTCCTGGAACACCAGTTCGGCGTAGGCGCATTCCCACAGCAGGAAATTGGAGATCCGCCGCTCGCCGCTGGTGCGCACGATGACGTCGGGGGCCGGGGCCTGGGCGGTCGACAGCATCGACTCGAACAGCGCCTCGTCGAGGTCGGCGGCCTTGGCCTCCCCGCGCTCGACCTTCTGGGCGAACTGGCGGGCGGCGTCGACGATGTCGGCCTGGCCGCCGTAGTTGAAGGCCACCTGCAGCACGAAGCGGTCGTTGTCGGCCGTGCGCCGCTCGGCCCGCTCGATCACTTCCTGGATGTCGGGGGCCAGGCCGACGCGGCGGCCGATCACCCGCACCCGCACGCCCTCGCGCGCCAGGCGGTCGAGATCGGAGTCCACATAGGCCTTCAGCAGGCGCATCAGTTCCGAGACTTCGTGGGCCGGGCGGCGCCAGTTCTCGGTCGAGAAGCCGAACACCGTCAACACCCCGACACCGGCGGCCGGCGCGCCCTCGACGGTGCGCTTCAGGGCGGCGACGCCGGCCCGATGGCCCAGGACCCGGGGCATGCCGCGGCGTTTGGCCCAACGGCCGTTGCCGTCCATGATGATGGCCACATGCAATGGCGTCGCGGCCGCCGCGCCGTTGGCGCGCGCCGAAATGTCCTGCAGGCCGGTGGTCGGCGACATCGGTCTTTCCTCTCGTCCCCCGAAGGTCAGGTCGACGATCAAACCTGCATGATCTCTTGCTCTTTGGTTTTCAAGGCCTCGTCGACGCGCTTGACGGCCTCGTCGGTCATCTTCTGGACCTCCGCCTCCATCTTCTTCAGCTCGTCCTCGCTGATGACGCTGTCCTTCTCGGCCTTTTTCAGGTCGTCATTGGCGTCGCGGCGGATGTTGCGGACCGCCACCTTCTGCTGCTCGGCGTACTTGCCGGCGATCTTGGCCAGCTCCTTGCGGCGCTCCTCGGTCAGCGGCGGGATCGGGATGCGCAGGTTCTGGCCCTCGGTCACCGGATTGAGGCCGAGATTGGAGTTGCGGATCGCCTTCTCGACGGCGGCGACCACGCCGCGGTCCCAGACATTGACGTTGATCTGCCGCGGCTCGGGCACGCTGATCGAGGCCACGGTGTTGATCGGGGCCGGCGAGCCGTAGGCCTCGACCATGATCTGGTCCAGCAGGCTGGCCGAGGCCCGGCCGGTGCGCAGACTGGCGAACTCTTCCTTCAAGGCCAGGACCGCCTTGTCCATGCGGTCCTTGTAGCGGGCTAGAACGGGTTTCTCGGCGGCGGCCATGGCGTGGGCTCTCTTCGCTGGGGTTAGGCGGGACGGTCTTCGGCGATGACGGTGTGAACGCCCTCGCCGCGCAGGACGTTGAGCAGATTGCCGCGGCCCTTGATCGAGAACACCACGATCGGGATGTTGCTGTCGCGCATCAGGCTGATGGCGGAAGCGTCCATCACCCGCAGGTCCTTGGACAGCACGTCCATGTAGCTGAGGCGATCGTAGCGCTTGGCGGTCGGGTGGATCTTGGGGTCGGCGGTGTAGACGCCGTCGACGCTGGTGCCCTTGAATAGGGCGTCGCACTGCATCTCGGCGGCGCGCAGGGCGGCGGCGGTGTCGGTGGTGAAGAACGGGTTGCCGGTGCCGGCGGCGAAGATCACCACCCTGCCCTTCTCCAGATGGCGCTGGGCGCGTCGGCGGATATAGGGCTCGCAGACCGTGGCCATCGGGATCGCCGACTGCACGCGGGTCTCGACCCCGGCCCGCTCGAGGGCGTCCTGCATGGCCAGGGCGTTCATCACCGTGGCCAGCATGCCCATATAGTCGGCGCTGGAGCGCTCCATGCCCTTGGCCGCTCCGGCCAGGCCGCGGAAGATGTTGCCGCCGCCGATCACCAGGCACAGCTCGACGCCGGTCTTGATGATCTCGGCGATGTCCTCGGCCACCGCCTGCACGGTCTTGGTGTCGATGCCGTAGGGCGTGTCGCCCATCAGCACCTCGCCGGAGACTTTCAGGAGCACGCGGCGGTAGCGTGGCGGCGGGGCGGGGCTGGCGGCGGTCATGGACCAGGGCTCTCCGAGTCGTCGGGCGAACATTAAGGCGCGTTTGGCGGGGCTGGCGACCGGTTTTGCGTTCCGCCGCCCCACCTTTCGCGCGAACTCAGCTTGGCCGGGCGTCGTCGCCGGGGCCAAGTCGCAACAAGGGCGCGACGCGCGTCAAACGCGCCGCGCCCTTGGCTAGTCGAGAACGGCTAGGATCAGGCTTGGCCGGTCATGGCGGCGACCTCGGCGGCGAAGTCGCCGACCGGGGCCTTTTCGACGCCTTCGCCCAGGGCGAGACGCACGAAGCCCTTGATGGTGATCGGCGAACCCAGTTCCTTGCCGGTGTCGGCGACGAGCTGCTCGACGGTCTGATCCGGGTTCATGACGAAGGCCTGCTTCAGCAGCACGACTTCTTCCAGGAACTTGCGGATCCGGCCCTCGACCATCTTTTCGACCACGCCGGCCGGCTTGCCCGATTCCAGGGCCTGCTCGGTGAAGATGGCGCGTTCGCGTTCGATGGCGGCCTGGTCCAGATCGTCCGGCGACAGCGACAGCGGGGCGGTGGCGGCCACGTGCATGGCGATCTTGCGGCCCAGCTCCAGGAGCTTGGCCTGATCGCCGGCGCCGTCCAGCGCCACCAGCACGCCGATGCGGCCCAGATCGGGCGCGGTGGCGTTGTGGATGTAGCTGGCCACGGCGCCTTGCGGCACGCTGAAGCGGGCCGAGCGACGGGCGACCATGTTCTCGCCGATGGTGGCGATCAGGTTGTTCAGCAGGTCCGACACCACTTCGCCGTCGGCGGTCTTGGCGGCGGTGATGGCTTCGACGCCCTCGACGTCCAGGCCGACGGCCGCGATCTTGCGGACGGCGTTCTGGAACAGCTCGTTGCGGCCCAGGAAGTCGGTCTCGGCGTTCACTTCGACGACCGAGGCGGTCATGCCGGCGCCGTCATTGCGCACGGCGATGCCCACCAGGCCCTCGGCGGCGACGCGGTCGGCCTTCTTGGCGGCCTTGGACAGGCCCTTGGAACGCAGCCAGTCGATGGACGCTTCGATGTCGCCGGCGTTTTCCTGCAAGGCCTTCTTGCAGTCCATCATGCCGACGCCGGATTTATCGCGCAGTTCCTTGACCAGCGCAGCCGTGATCTCGGCCATGTGAAATCTCCAGATTCAAACGGTTAGCGACCGGGCTCGAAAGCCCGGCCGCACAGTAGGGTCGATAGTCTGGACGACCCCGAGGGGTCGTCCGCCAGATCAGCTGGCCGCGGGCTCTTCGGCCACGGCGTCGAGGGCCTCGGCGGTCGCTTCTTGAGCGGCTTCCGGGGCGGCTTCGACGGCGGGGGCCGCTTCGACGACCGGAGCGGCTTGCGGCGCGGCTTCGGCGACGGGAGCCGGAGCCGGGGCCGCCTCGGCGACGGCGGCTTCAGCCACCGGCTCCGGGGTCAGTTCGCGGGCCAGGGTCGGCTCGATCGGCGCTTCCGAGGCGCCCAGGTCGACGCCCGACGAGGCTTGGCCGGCGGCCAGGCCGTCGAGCACGGCGTCGGCGATCAGGTCGCAGTACAGCTGCAGGGCGCGGGCGGCGTCGTCGTTACCCGGGATCGGATAGGTGATGCCGTCCGGATCGCAGTTGGTGTCGAGAATGGCGACGACCGGGATGTTCAGCTTGCGGGCCTCGAGGATCGCGATCGCTTCCTTGTTGGTGTCGATCACGAACATGATGTCGGGGATGCCGCCCATGTCCTTGATGCCGCCCAGCGACAGTTCCAGCTTGTCGCGCTCGCGCGTCAGCTGCAGCAGCTCCTTCTTGGAGCGGCCCGAGCCGTCGCCGACCAGCACGCCTTCGAGTTCGCGCAGGCGGGCGATCGAACCGGAGACGGTGCGCCAGTTGGTCAGGGTGCCGCCAAGCCAGCGGTGGTTGACGTAATACTGGGCGCAGCGCTTGGCGGCCGTGGCCACCGGATCGCTGGCCTGACGCTTGGTGCCGACGAACAGCACGCGGCCGCCGGCGGCGGCGACTTCGCGCACCTTCACCAGGGCCTGGTGCAGCAGCGGGATCGATTGCGACAGGTCGATGATGTGGATGTTCGACCGCGAACCAAAGATGTAGCGGTCCATCTTCGGGTTCCAGCGATGGGTCTGGTGGCCGAAGTGGGCGCCAGCTTCCAAGAGCTGACGCATGGAGAATTCGGGAAGCGCCATGATAGGTCTCCTTCTTCCGGTTGAACCTCCGCAGACACCCCCTTTCCGAAATCGGACCGGGACCGGAACGGTAACGCCAGGATGTCTCCCCGGTCGCCGCCGCACGTCTGCGTGTGGAATACCGGGGCAGATAGGGGCGAAAGCCGCGAAAAGCAAGGGATTTGTGGATGGGGATGGATAGAGGGGGACAGGCACTCACCCCACGGCCGCGGACGTTTGGCTAAGCGCTCGGGGGGTGAGTGCCTGTCCCCGTCCATCGATCCTAGAACGCCTTGCCGTTCACCTGGGTCGGGGTCAGGGCGAAGACATCGACGCCGTCGAGGCAGCGGACATTGATCGCCGCCATCTGGGCGCCGTTGGGCGCGGCGCCGCGGGCGAAGGATTCGATGCCGCAGGTGGCGCAGAAGGCGTGGACGATCTTGCCGGTGTTGAAGCGGTACTCGCTCAGGGCGTCCTCGCCCGACAGCAGGGTGAAGGCCTCGGCCGGGGCGAAGGTCAGCACCGAGCCGAGCTTGCCGCAGCGCGAGCAGTTGCAGGTGATGGTGTCGTCGAGCGCGACCT
>JAQGIN010000271.1 GCA_028291125.1 Caulobacter sp. | reverse complement strand
GCGTCGACCAGTCGCCGCCGCTGGCGGCGGCGCGGGCTGAGCCGCCGGCGCGGCCTGAGGCGCGCCTTGCGGAGCGGCGGGAAGCGCCGATTGGGCGACGCAGGCGACGGCGACCACGGCCAACCCGCCCCAGAACGCCAATTTGGTCTTTGCCGTCACGGCTTTTCCTTCCTGACCGCGGCGAGGTGACGGCGAGCCCCGAAAATCGGTGGCCTGATCGTCACGCCGTCCTCCGCGCGCTTCATTGTTCCGAGGCGTTCGAGACCGCCTATTTGGCCGTCCAGCCGCCGTCGATGATGATGTCGGTGCCGGTGATGAAGCCGGCCAGGTCGCTGCACAGGTAGGTCGCCAGGCCGGCGATCTCCTCGACCTTGCCCCAGCGCCCGACCGGCAGGCTGGCCAGGAACAGGGCGTTGGCCTCGGGATCGTTCATCACCGCGGCGTTCAGTTCGGTGCCGAACGGCCCGGGGCTGATGCCGTTGACCGTCACCCCCTCGCCGGCCAGCTCCAGGGCCAGGGCCCGGGTCAGGCCCAGCAAGGCGGTCTTGCCGGCCGAATAGGCGGTGCGGCCCGGCAGCGAGATGTGGCTCATGATCGAGGTCATGTTGATCACTCGGCCATAGCCGGCGCCCTTCATGCCCGGCACCATGGCCCGGCACATCAGGAAGGTGCTGATCAGGCTGGAATCGACCACGCCGCGGTACTCGTCGAGGGTGAAGTCGACCAGGTCCTTGCGCAGATTGGTGCCGGCGCTGTTGATCAGGATCTGTGGCGCGCCGAACGTCTCGCCGATCTGGGCGGAGATCCGGGCGACGTCGGCCTCGTTGGTGACGTCGCCGGTGAAGAAGGCCGCGTCGCCGCCGCTGGCCTTCAACTTGTCGCGGACCGACTCCAGCCGAACCGCGTCGCGCGCCACCAGGGCGATCTTGGCCCCGGCCGCCGACAGCCCGATGGCCATGGCCTCGCCCAGGCCCCGGCTGCCGCCGGTGATCACCGCAGTCTTGCCGGTAAGGTCGATTTTCAAGGGAACAATCCTTCAGTAAGCAGAGGTTACAGGCCGGCCTCGGTGACGGCCGCGGGGGCGGAGCGCCGCGCGGCCTTGACCGGGTCGAGATAGAGCCAGGAGACGGCCGAGATCGTCGCCGACCCGGCCATGATGTAAAGCAGCAGGTTCCAGTCGCCGTTCGAGCGTTCGAGGACGATGCCGCCGATCACCGGGGCGACGAAGCCGGCCAGATTGCCCAGCATGTTCATCGCCGCGGCCACGGTGGCGGTGTAGCGCCGGCCGATCTCGACGCAGGCGTTCCAGGAGATCGGCATGGTCAGGTCGCTGGAGAAGCTGGCCAGGCCCATGACCAGCATCGCCGGCACCACCGCGTGGATCTTGGTCACCGCCACCAGCAGCAGCGCCGTGGCGGCGAAGCCGAAGAAGGCCACCGCGCGGCGGGGGAACTTGGCCGGCAGCAGGCCGCTGATCAGCGAGCCGAAGCCGCCGAACAGTAGCGGCAGCACCGACAGGGCGGCCGCCTCGACCGCCGACTGGCCGCGCGCCTCGCGCAGATAGGTTGGCAGCCAGGTGACGTAGAAGTACCAGACGAACGAGAAGCAGAAGTACTGGGTGACCAGCACCACCACCTGCGGGCTGAGCAGCAGGCGCATCAGGCCCTTGCCGCTCTCCTCGCTGGTCATGGTGCGCGAGCCTTCCAGCAGCTCCAGCTCGGCGGCGTTGACCGAGCCGTGCTGGGCCGGATCGTCCTTGAACCAGCGCGTGAACGCCACGCACCAGACCAGGCCCAGCAGGGCGAAGACCACGAAGCCCCAGCGCCAGCCGACCCAGTTGATGGTGATCAGCACCAGCGGCGGGGTGATCGCCCCGCCCCAACGGGTGAAGGCCCACATCAGGGCCTGGGCCCGCATCCGCTCGACGGCCGGCAGCCAGCTCGAGAGCATGCGGGTCAGGTTGGGGAAGCATCCCGCCTCGCCGGCCCCGAACAGGAATCGAATCACCCACAGCGAGGTCAGGTTCCAGGCCACGCCGGTCAGGGCGGTGAACACCGACCAGGCCAGGACGATCTGGGTCAGGACCCGCTTGACCCCGAGGCGGTCGCCCAGCAGACCCATGGGAATTTCGAACAGGGCGTAGGACAGGCCGAAGGCGCCGAAGATCATGCCCATCTGCACCTTGTTCAGGTGCAGTTCGGCGGAGATCGGCCCGGCCGCCTGCGAGATCGCCACGCGCTGGATATAGGCCAGAACGGCCAACGAAATGGCGAAGCCGATGACTCCGTAACGGGCGCGGCTGGCCTTCATGACCGGCCCCCGCGGCGCAAGGCTTGATGGGCCGCGGGGATCTGGGCCCGCTCGCTGATTGGTGTCCGGTTCAAGCCGACCCCTCCCGTTATTTTTATCTTGGCGCGGCGGACAGCGTCCGTCGGCCGACCCGGGACGCCGGGGCTTTCGTTTGCTCGGCCAATCTCGTCGAACTGGCTTCACAAGTCCAGGCGAACTGTATATTAAGTTCAAATAATACCTGTCAACGGACGAAGGGCGCTGGTTCTCCCTCGATCAGCCCCGCAATCGGAAGCCAAGAATGCAGATTGGGAAGGCCGTGACACCGTTTGGCGGCATACCGGCTGAGACTACGCCATCGACCCTCAAGGCGTATGTCGTCGAGAAGCTGCGCGACGATATCCTGTCGGGCAAGTACAAGCCCGGCGACCGGCTCAACGAAAGCCAGATCGCTCGGGAATTCGACATCAGCCGCATCCCGGTGCGCGAAGCCCTGTCCCAGCTGCAGGTGCAGGGCCTGGTGATGAACCACGAACGCCGCGGCATGTTCGTGACTCTGCTCAACAGCGACGACGTCCAGCGGATCAACAGCGTCCGCATCGTGCTCGAGACCGAGGCCCTGCACCTGGCGCGGCAGCGGATGACGCCCGCCGTGGCCGCGACCTTGACCGATATTGTATACAAGATGGAAACCTGGGACGGGTCCCTGCTCGACGCGGCGGCCCTGGACCTCGAATTCCACCGCGTCATCTGGAAGGCCAGCGGCAATCCCTATCTGGAGCGCTCGCTCAACGCCCTGGCCACCTCGCTCTTCGCCCACAAGGCGCTCGAGCATGTCAGCTTCGAGATGCGGCGCTGGCGGCTCAACCACCATCGCGCGCTGCTGGACGTGGTGACGGGGGCGTCGTCGGAAGACCCGCAGTCGGCGATCCTGACCCATCTTCGGCTCGCCTACACCGAGCCCGAGCGCTTCTCCAGCCTGGGCGTCGCGCCCGTCAGCCCGTCGGCGGAGCCTATCAGACTCCGCCCCTAACCGCCTCGCTCACCCGTCCGCCGCCGCCCCGGGACCTCCCCCGTCCCTTCGAGGCGTCGTGCGCGGGCGCCGCCAATCACACGGACGCATTCAGCGTTCCCTCGATGAGAAGATGACATGTCCCAGACCGCGCCGGCTTCCGCCAAACCCGCGTCCTCGTTGGACCTCTCCGGCCAGGTCGCCATCGTCACCGGCTCCGGGCGGGGCCTGGGCCGCACCATCATCGAGGCGCTGATCGATCTGGGCGCCGACGTCGTCATCCACGACATTTCCGAGGAGGCCCCGGCCCAGTACGGCGAGGACGCCAACCTGACCGCAGTGGCCGCCAAGCTGGCCGACCGCGGCACGCGGACAATGAGCGTCACCGGCGACATCACCGACGAGGCGGCGGTCAAGCGGATGGTCGACGCGGTCAACGAGCGGCTCGGCCCGATCTCGATCCTGGTCAATTGCGCCGGCGGCGACATCGGCGCGGCCGGCACCAAGCCGGCCAAGAACGGCGCTCTCGACATCTCGCTGGAGGACGCCCGCGCCGTCATGGAGCGCAACTTCATCGGCACTATGATGATGTGCCGCGCCATTTGCCCGGGCATGGCCGAGCGCAACCACGGCTCGGTGATCAATGTCGGCTCGCTGAACGGCCACATGGGGGTGTCCCCCGAGGTCATCTACGCCTGCGCCAAGGCGGCGATCGTCCACTACACCCGCTGCCTGGCCCTGGAGATGCGGCCGCTGGGCGTGCGGGTCAACGCGGTCAGCCCCGGCCCGACCAAGAGCGCGCGCTTCCTGGCCACCCGGACCACCGACGCCAAGATGATGGACGAGGGCCCGTCGCTCGACCGCTACGCCTCGCCCGCCGAGATCGCCGACGCCGTGGCCTTCCTGGCCAGCCCCAAGAGCCGATTCGTCAGTGGACAGATCCTGCGCGTCGACGGCGCGGCCAGCCTGTTCGCCGCCTGACCCGATCCACCCTATAGATTAGGCCGTCCCAGGCCGATCGGAGCTATCCCATGACCGGCAGACTCGTTGGTAAAACCTGCCTCGTGACCGGCGCCGCCCAGGGCATCGGCCGCTCCGCCGCCGAGGCCTTCCTGCGCGAAGGCGCCCGCGTCATCGCCACCGACCTGCAGGCCGACAAGCTGTCGGTGTACGACGGCGTCGAGGGCGCGGTGACGCGGCGGCTCGACGTCACCGACGCCGCCGCGGTCGACGCCATCGCCGCCGAATTCCCGGAAGTGACGGTGCTGCTCAACTGCGCCGGCCTGGTGGCCACCGGTTCGGTCGCCACCTGCGCGATCGGCGATCTGGAGCGAAGCTTCCAGGTCAATGTGGTGTCGATGGCCAACACCATCCGCGCCTTCTTGCCCGGCATGCGCCAGGCGAAAAACGGCTCGATCATCAACATCGCCTCGGTGGTGTCGTCGGTGATGCCCGCCCCGGACCGTTTCGCCTACGGCACCACCAAGGCCGCGGTCATCGGCCTGACCCTGTCGGTGGCCCGCGACTTCATCGGCGAGGGCGTGCGCTGCAACGCCATCAGCCCCGGCACCACCGAGACCCCGTCCCTGACCGAGCGAATGTCCCAGAGCGGCGACCTCGAGGCGGCCCGGGCCCAGTTCCTATCGCGCCAGCCGATGGGCCGGATGGGGTCGCCGACCGAGATCGCCGAGGTCGCCGTGTTGCTGGCCTCGGACGAGGCCCGGTTCATGACCGGCGCCAACATCATCATCGATGGCGGCATGAGCCTCTAGTGCTGAAATCATACGGAGTATCGACGTGAAACTTGTCCGCTACGGCCCCAAGGGCGAAGAAAAGCCGGGCGTCCTCGACGCCGCCGGCCGCGTCCGGTCGCTGATCTCGCTGGTCGCCGACATCGACGGGCCCCTGCTCGCCTCCGGCTTCAAGGCCCTGAAGGGCGTCGACATCGAGGCCCTGCCCCTGGTCGACGCTGGCGCGCGGATGGCCGAGCCGGTCGCCGGGGTCGGCAAGTTCATCTGCATCGGCCTCAATTACCGCGACCACGCCCTGGAATCGGGCATGCCGATCCCGGAGGAGCCGATCCTGTTCATGAAGGCCACCTCGTCGATCATCGGCCCCAATGACGACGTGGTCCTGCCGCCGAAATCGACCAAGAGCGACTGGGAGGTCGAGCTGGGCGTGGTGATCGGCAAGACCGCCCGCTACACGCCGCTGGAGCAGGCGCTCGACCACGTGGCCGGCCTGTGCGTGGTCAACGACCTGTCGGAGCGCGAATACCAGCTCGAGCGCGGCGGCCAGTGGGACAAGGGCAAGGGTTGCGACACCTTCGGCCCGTTCGGCCCCTGGCTGGTCACCCTCGACGAGGTCGCCGACATCAACGCCCTGGGCTTGTGGCTCGACGTCAACGGCAAGCGCATGCAGACGGGCAACACCAGCAGCCTGATCTTCGACGTGCCGTTCATCGTCCACTATGTCAGCCAGTTCATGAGCCTGCAGCCGGGCGACATCATCAGCACCGGCACCCCGCCCGGCGTCGGCCTGGGCATGAAGCCGCCGCTGTTCCTGAAGAAGGGCGATGTGATGACGCTGGGCATCGAGGGCCTGGGCGAGCAGCGCCAGGAGGTGGTGGGCTTTCGGGCCTGACGGAAACAAAACGAAGCATTCGCGCCGGGAACTCCACGGCGGGAGCGTCCTCTGACTGCTACAGGGGATTGATTACGCAACTGGTCTCCTGGACCGCCGTGTTTTAACTCCAGGCACGCTGGTCCTCGCCCTCGAAGATTCCATCCTCGGGGGTTTTTTTACGCCTCCCCCTTTTAATAGCCGGTGTCTCGTGCAAAAATAGCACGGTCGTTCGTTTTTCCAGGCCCCCATCCGATGTCTTTCACCGACATGCCCCTGAAGTCAGCGCGCGGCACCGACCGAGACGGTCGCAGCATG
>JAQGIN010000266.1 GCA_028291125.1 Caulobacter sp. | reverse complement strand
ACGCCCGCGAGGACGACTTCAACCTCGGCATCTACCGCATGCAGGTGATCGGCAAGGACCGCTGCATCATGCGCTGGCTGGCCCATCGCGGCGGGGCCCAACACTACGCCCGCCACAAGAAGGCCGGTAAGCGCGAGCCGCTGCCGGCCTGCGCGGTCATCGGCGCCGATCCGGGCGCCATCCTGGCGGCGGTGACGCCGGTGCCCGACACCCTCTCCGAATACCAGTTCGCCGGCCTGCTGCGCGGCGCCAAGGTCGATTTGGTCGCCGCCAAGACCGTGCCGCTGATGGTCCCGGCCCAGGCCGAGATCGTGCTCGAGGGCCACGTGCTGCTCGACGAATATGCCGACGAGGGGCCCTATGGCGACCACACCGGCTACTACAACAGCGTCGAGAAATTCCCGATCTTCCAGGTGACGGCGATCACCATGCGGAAGAACCCGATCTACCTGACCACCTTCACCGGCCGGCCGCCGGACGAGCCCTCGGTGCTGGGCGAGGCGCTCAACGAGGTGTTCATCCCGCTGATCCGCCAGCAGTTCCCCGAGATCACCGACTTCTGGCTGCCGCCCGAGGGCTGCAGCTACCGCATCGCCGTGGTGTCGATGAAGAAGGCCTATCCGGGCCACGCCAAGCGGGTGATGCTGGGCGTCTGGAGCTATCTGCGCCAGTTCATGTACACCAAGTGGGTGATCGTCGTGGACGACGACATCAACGCCCGCGACTGGAAGGACGTGATGTGGGCCATCTCCACCAAGATGGATCCGGCCCGCGACATCACGGTGATCGAGAACACCCCGATCGACTATCTCGACTTCGCCAGCCCCGAGAGCGGCTTGGGCAGCAAGATCGGCCTGGACGCCACCGACAAGCTGCCGCCGGAAACCCATCGCGAATGGGGCCAGCAGATCCGCATGGATCAGGACGTGGTCGACCGGGTGTCGGAGATGTGGGGCCGGCTGGGCCTGCCGGGGGATGGCAAGCCGATCTGGAAATAGCCGTCCGACAATGTTATTACTTTGTGGGAACGGAGATCGTCCATGCGCTCGTCAGTCCGGAAGATCGGCAACTCGGCCGGCGTGATTCTGCCCAAGCCGGTGCTGGACGGCCTCGGCGTCCAAATCGGTGATCCGTTGGAGATGACGCTCAACGGTGACGAGGTGGTCGTAAAGGCGGGCAGGCGCAAGGTGCGCGAGGGCTGGGCGGAGGCCGCCAAGCAGCTCGCCGCCCACGGCTTGAGCGAAGAAGACGTCGCCTGGCTGGAGGCCCCTCTGACCGCGGAGACCGATGAGGATTGGACTTGGTAAGCCGCGGAGAAGTCTGGCTGATCCGTCTTGATCCGGCTGAAGGCGGCGAGCTCCAGAAGACCCGCCCGTGCCTAGTCGTCTCGCCGTCAGACCTGAACCCTTTTCGCGTCTTCACGGTCGTCCCGCTGACCAGCGGCGGCTTCCCCGCGCCCTTCCGGCCGCCCGTGACCTATCAGGGGCGCGAGGGGTTCGTGCTTACGGATCAGATCCGGACCGTGGCCCGCTCCAGGATGATCCGCCGCCTTCCCGACCTTGATCCGCAAATCCTGACGGCCACCCTGGCGGCCCTGCGCGAAATGTTCGAGGAGTAGACCTTGGCGCAGCGTCCAGGCCGTGATTTCGGATCAAATATGCGTTCGTTCGCCCTTATCCTTGCCCTGATCTCGATGGGATCCCCCACCATGTCCCAAACACCGCCTCCCACAGCCCCCTGGGACCAGGCCTTCCTGCCGCCCGCGCCGCATTGGCAGGGCGCCAGCCAAGCGCTGATCCGCGACAAGTCCGACCCCTGGGTGACGCCGTTCGAGGCCGATCCGGGCCACGACTTCAGTCCCAACTATGTCGACACCCGCAAGTGGTTCGACCGCCTCGATCAGGCCAGCCCGCTGATCCGCATCGAGCCGTTCGGCGTCTCGCCGCAGGGCCGTGAGATCTATGCGGTGATCGCTTCCAAGGACGGCGCGACGCTCGATCCCAAGAAGCCCGTGCTGCTGGCCCAGGCCGGCATCCATCCGGGCGAGATCGACGGCAAGGACGCCGGCATGATGCTGCTGCGCGACATCGCCTTTCACGGCAAGGACGGCCTGCTGGACAAGGTCAATCTGATCCTGATCCCGATCCTCAGCGTCGACGGCCACGAGCGCGCCAGCGCCTATAGCCGCCCCAACCAGCGCGGGCCGCGCATCCAGGGTTGGCGCAACACCGCCACCAACCAGAACCTCAACCGCGACTTCCTCAAGCTGGACCAGCCGGAGATGCGGGCCCTGCGCGGCCTGCTCAACCGCTACAAACCCGACCTCTATGTCGATATCCACGTCACCGACGGCATGGATTACCAGTACGACGTCACCTACGGCTTCAATGGCGAGGACGGGGCCTGGTCGCGGTCGCCGGCCATCGCCGCCTGGCTGGACCAGACGTTCAAGCCGGCGATGAACCAGAGCCTGGAGGCCGAGGGTCACATCCCCGGCGAGCTGGTGTTCGGCCTCGACGAGCGCGATCCCAGGGCCGGGCTGTCGGACGGCGGCCTGGGCGAGCGCTATTCGAACGGCTGGGGCGCGGCCGCCCACGTCCCGACCATCCTGATCGAGAACCATAGCCTCAAGCCCCACGCCCAGCGGGTGCTTGGCACCTATGTGTTCCTGGAGACGGCGCTGAAACAGCTGGCCCAGAACGGTCAAGGCCTGCGCGCGGCGATCACCCAGGACCGCGCCCTGCGTCCGGCGCAGGTCCCGGCCAATTTCGTCGCCGACGCCAAGCCGACCACCACCCGGGCCTTCAAGGGCATCCGCTACGAGACCTATGACAGTCCCGCCTCCGGCCGGACGGAGGTGCGCTGGCTGGGCGAGGCCGATCCGCAGCCCTGGGCGCTGCCGTTCTACGGCTCGCACCCGACCCTGACCCTGAAGCGCCCCGCCGCCTATTGGGTGCCCAGCTACCGGTCCGACCTGATCGAGCGGCTGAAACTGCACGGCGTGACGATGGAGACCCTGGCCGCGCCCCGCACCGTTCCGGTCGAGCTTCTGCGGCTGGAGGATCCCAAGATCGCCGCCCAGGCCAACGAGGGCCACGTGGCGATCACCGTCTCGGCGGTGACCCCCGAGCGCCGCGACTGGACCTTCCCGGCCGGCTCGGTGCGGGTGCCCACCGACCAGCCGCTGGGCGATCTGGTCATGCTGCTGCTGGAGCCGCAATCGAGCGAGAGCTTCTTCGCCTGGGGCCTGGTCCCCGAAGTGCTGAGCCGGGTGGAATATATC
>JAQGIN010000254.1 GCA_028291125.1 Caulobacter sp. | reverse complement strand
CGCTCGGCCTCGTCGGCGAAGGCTTCGACCCGGGCCGCCATGCCGCCGTGCAGCGGCCCCGACAGCGCCGCCAGCCCGGCCAGGGCGGAAGCCGCCAGCGACGCCCCGGTCGAGGCCGCCACCCGGGCGGCGAAGGTCGAGGCGTTCAGTTCGTGGTCGGCCAGCAGCACCAGGCTGCGTCGAATGAGGTCGGCGCCCTCAGCGTCGAGCCCCCAGGCCCGCGCCAGCCGCTGGTGGATCGGCCCCTCGCCGGCCGCCCCGGCCACGGCGTCGGCCGCCGCGTCGAGCAGGCCCGCCGCCTCCATGGCCAGCGCCAGGGGCGCGCGGCCCCGGGCCGGGGCGTCGATCCCGGCCCGCGCCGCCAGGGTCGAGAACAGCCGGGCCCGAGCGGTGTCGCCCGTCGCCAAGATGGGCGCGACCGGAGTCCGCAGCGCCGCGCCATGGCCGCCGCGCAGCAGCCGGGCGACCTGCTCCAGGGTCTGGGTGTCGGCCAGGGCGACGACGTCGCGGCCGCGATAGAACAGCTTGCCCCCGGCCGTGGTGGTGATCGCCGACGGCAGCACCGGCTCGCCCCAGGCGATGGCCTGGGCGGCGACGTCGGCGGCGCGGCGGCCCCGGGCCTTGCGGGCGGCCAGGCCGGCGACGTCCGAAGCGCGATAGAGGCTGCGGCGGGGATCGTCGGGATGGGCGCAGGCCTCGATCCGCCCGCGGCTGACATAGGCGTACAGGGTCTGCGGCCGCACGCCGAGCCGGGCCATCACCTGATCCGCGTCGAGCCAGTCCTGGGTCATATATATTGATTATATTGATCAAGATTGACGATCAAGGGGCGGTGGCCAAGATTGCCCGACGAAAGGAGACCGCCATGTCCGAAGGTCTTGAGGGCGTCGTCGCCGCCCGCACCGTGCTCTCCGACGTCGACGGCCAGAACGGCCGGCTGGTGATCCGCGGCTACGCGCTGGACGAACTGGCCGGACGGGTCAGCTTCGAGGATGTCGCCCACCTGCTGTTCGACGGCTTCTTCGAGGCCGGACCGGCCGATTTCCGCCCCGCCCTGGGCGCGGCCCGGGCGCGGGTGTTCGCCGAGGTCGCCGCACTCGACGAGGGCCTGGCCGGGCGCGACCCGGTCGAGGCGGTGCGCGCCCTGGTCGCCCGCCTGCCCGACGGCGACGACTTGGCGACCGCCCTGGCCCTGGTCGCCGCCCCCGCCGTCTTCACCCCGGCGGTGCTGCGGGTGCGGGCCGGCCTGGCTCCCGTCGCCCCCGATCCGGCCCTGTCGCACGCCGCCGACGTTTTGCGCATGCTGCGCGGCGCTCCGGCCAGCGACGCCGAGGCCGAGGCGCTGGACACCTACCTGGTCACCGTCTGCGACCACGGCCTGAACGCCTCGACCTTCGCCGCCCGGGTGGTGGCCTCGACCTGGGCCGGCCTGACCTCGTCGGTGCTGGCCGGACTGTCGGCGCTGAAGGGCCCGCTGCACGGCGGCGCGCCTGGTCCGGTGATCGAGATGCTCGACGCCATTGGCACGGCCGCCAACGCCAGGCCCTGGATCGAAACGGCGCTGGATCGCGGCGACCGGCTGATGGGTTTTGGCCACCGCATCTACCGGGTGCGCGACCCCCGCGCCGACGCCCTGAAGCGGGCCGTGCGTCGCCTGGCCGAGACCACCAACACCGCGCCCGGCCGCCTGGCCTTGGCCGAGGGCGTCGAAGCCGCCGCCCTGGCCATCCTGCGCCAGCGCAAGCCCGACCGGCCGCTGGACACCAATGTCGAGTTCTACACCGCCCTCCTGCTCGAGGCCCTGGGCCTGCCGCCGGCCGCCTTCACCTGCGTGTTCGCCATGGGCCGCGTCGCCGGCTGGATCGCCCACGCCCGCGAGCAGCGCCTCGGCGGCAAGCTGATCCGGCCGCAGTCGGTCTATGTCGGCCCCTTGCCCCGCGCCGCGGCCTGAGAACAATTCGCGCGAGTCGTTCGCGCTGGGGCGGCGGCCAAGCCTTGGCTAGACTGCGGCCATGACCGCCGCCGCCCCTCGCGCCCTGACGCCCGCGCAGACCCACGCCCTCACCCGGCGGGTGACCACCCTGTCGGTCGCCGTCGCCGCCGTCCTGATCGCCGTCAAGGCCGCCGCCTGGCTGGCCAGCGGCTCGGTGGCGATGCTGGCTTCGCTGGCCGATTCCGGCCTCGACCTGGTGGCCTCGCTGATCACCTTCTTCGCCGTGCGCTACGCGGCGGTTCCGCCCGACGCCGAGCACCGCTTCGGCCATGGCAAGGCCGAAGCCTTTTCCAGCCTGACCCAGGCGGGCCTGGTGTTCGCCTCGGCGGCCCTGATCGGCCAGGAGGCGATCCGCAACCTGCTGGCGCCGCATCCGGTCACCCAAGGCGGCTGGGCGATGGCGGTGATGCTGATGTCGATCGCCCTGACCGGGGCGCTGATCTACGCCCAGGCCCAGGTGTTGAAGGCGACCCGCTCGATCGCCGTGACCGGCGACCGCATGCACTACGCCGCCGACCTGGCCTCCAACGCCGTCGCCCTGGCCGGGATCGGCGCGGCGGCCTGGCTGGGGATCGGCTGGGCCGACGCCGCCGCCGGCCTGGTGGTGGCGCTGTGGCTGGTCTGGGGGGCGATCGGCGTGTTCCGCCAGGCCTCGCAGCAGCTGATGGACCGCGAACTGCCGGAGGACGACCGGGCCCGGATCGTCGCCCTGATGACCGCCGACCCGCGGGTCAAGGGCGTGCACCAGCTGCGCACCCGCGCCTCGGGGCCCTATATCCACATGCAGATGCACGCCGACCTCGACCCGACCCTGTCCCTGGCCGAGGCCCACGCGGTCATGGTCGAGGCCGAGAACCGGGTGCTGGCGGCCTTTCCCGCCGGCGACATCATCATCCACCCCGATCCGCGCGGCCTGGCCGAACCGCACGGCGGGGTGTTCGCCGAGACGGCGGTCCCCTAGGGGCTTGCCCTTCGGCCCCGAGGGGGGCCAATAGCCCCGACAGACGACGACGGAGAATTGCCTCGCCCATGGACGAGACCCTGGCTCAACTTCCCAAGGCCTTCGACGGCCTCACCGTCCTGGTGCTCGGCGACGTCATGCTCGACCGCTTCGTCTATGGCGCGGTCGACCGCATCTCGCCCGAGGCCCCGGTGCCGGTGATCGCCGTCGAGCGCGAGACCGCCATGCTCGGCGGGGCCGGCAATGTCGCCCGCAACGTCGCCGCCCTCGGCGGCCGGGCCGTGCTGGTCGGCCTGGTCGGCGACGACGCCGCCGGCCGCGCCCTGGCGGCGATGATCGACCGCGAGCCCGGCCTGGTGGCCGAGCTGATCGTCGACCCGGCCCGCCGCACCACCGAGAAGGTCCGCTACATCTCCGGCTCGCACCAGATGCTGCGCGCCGACCGCGAGGACCGCGGCCCCGGCGACGCCCAGGTCCTGCTGGCCGCCTTCGCCCGCCGCCTGGCGGCCGCCGACGTGGTGGTGCTGTCGGACTACGCCAAGGGCGTGCTGCCGCCGGCCGTGGTCAAGGGGGCCATCGCCGCCACCCGCGCCGCCGGCAGGCCGGTGATCGTCGACCCCAAGAGCCGCGACCTGGCCCGCTATGACGGCGCCACCCTCTTGACCCCCAACCGCCACGAGGCGGCCGAGGCCACCGGCGTGACCGGGATCGACGACGCCAGCGCCGCCGAGGCCGGCGAAGCGATCCTCGCCGCCGCCCCGGCCCTCCAGGCCGCCCTGGTCACCCGCGGCGCGGCCGGCATGACCCTGGTCGAGCGCGGCCAGGATCCGGTCCACCTGCCGGCCACGGCGGTCGAGGTGTTCGACGTCTCCGGGGCCGGCGACACCGTGGTCGCCACCCTGGCCCTGGCCCTGGCCGCCGGCGCCGCCCCGGTCGACGCCGCCCGCCTGGCCAATCTCGCCGCCGGCCTGGTGGTCGCCAAGCTGGGCACCGACGTGGTCACCGCCGCCGAATTGACCGCCCTGGCCCGTTCCGACCACGGCGAGCCCGCCGAGGCCAAGGTCGCCGACCTGGACGAGGCCCGCGGAATCGTCGCCGGCTGGCGGGCCCGCGGCCTGACGGTGGGCTTCACCAACGGCTGCTTTGATTTGCTCCACCCCGGCCACGTCTCGCTGCTGGCCCAGGCCAAGGCGGCCTGCGACCGGCTGATCGTCGGCCTCAACACCGACGCCTCGGTGCAGCGGCTGAAGGGCCCGACCCGGCCGGTGCAGAGCGAGACGGCGCGCGCCGCCGTCCTGGCCTCGCTGTCGGCGGTGGATCTGGTGGTGCTGTTCGACGACGACACCCCGCTGTCGCTGATCGCCGCCTTCCGGCCCGACGTGCTGGTCAAGGGGGCCGACTACACGGTCGAGACCGTAGTCGGCTCCGACATCGTCCTCGGCTATGGCGGCGAGGTGCTGCTGGCCGCCCTCAAGCCCAATCAGAGCACCACCGCCCTGATTGGGCGCATGAACGCCCACTCCTAGCCCATCATCCCCGCGAAAGCGGGGATCCAGGTGTTTTGTCGTCGAGCGCCTGGGGTTTCGGAAAAAAGCCTGGGTCCCCGCTTTCGCGGGGATGATGGTGGGGTAGTAGAGCGTCGAGCCAACGACATCGTCGGCCAATCGTCGAACACCGCGTCTTAAGCGACGTTCGGCAAGGTCTTGTTAACTGAACCGGCGCATCGGTGTGGCGATGCACCCTAAGCGCGCGTGGGCATGAGCGTCGAACGAACCCTTCACCACTTCCCCCTGGACCCCGCCTCGCGGCAGGTGCGCCTCGCCCTGGGCGAGAAGCGGCTGCCGTTCGTCGAGGCGCAGGTGCGCTATTGGGAGTCGCCGCCGGAGTTCGCCAAGCTCAATCCCTCGGGCCTGACGCCGGTGCTGGTCGAGGTCAAGAACGAGAAGCGGCTGGTGCTGTGCGAGAGCCGGGCGATCCTCGACCATCTCGAGGAACAGAGCCCCGATCCGGCCCTGCTGCCGCGCGACCCGGGCGAGCGCGCCGAGGTGCGCCGCCTGATCCAGTGGTTCGACCGCAAGTTCGATAACGAGGTCAACGGCTTCCTGCTGCACGAGAAGATGGAGAAGCGGCTGCTGCGGCTGGGCGCCCCCGACCTGTCGGCCCTGCGCCGCGGCCGCGACGCCCTGCGCGCCCACCTCGACTATATGGACGGCCTGCTGCAGGCCCGCGAATGGCTGGGCGGCCGACGCATGAGCCTGGCCGACTTCGCCGCCGCCGCCCATCTGTCGGTGATCGACTATTTCGGCGACGTGCCGTGGCGGGAGTTCGTCGCCGTGCGCACGTGGTACATGAAGCTGAAGTCGAGGCCGTGTTTCAGGCCGATCCTGGCCGACCGCTGGCCCGGCCTCGCGCCGGCCCCGCACTATGACAATCTTGATTTCTGACCCCACGGGCGACGCCAAGGCCCTGATCCGCGCCGAGGCCCTGCGCCTGGGCTTCGACGCCTGCGGCTTCGCCGACGCGGCGGCGGCCTGGCCGAACGGCGACTGGCTGGCGGCCTTCGTCGCCGAGGGCCTGCACGGCGAGATGGGCTGGATGGAAGAAACCCTGGAGCGGCGCTCGCACCCGACGGCGATGTGGCGCGAGGCCCG
>JAQGIN010000214.1 GCA_028291125.1 Caulobacter sp. | reverse complement strand
GCGCCCGCGGCCAGAACCGCCGTCCCGCCGATCAAGACCTCGCGTCGATGCATGCTCCGCCCCCGGATCCGGTCGCTCAACCAAGGCGAGATTCGCCGCCGAAGCGGGCGGAATTACGGCGTTCTCTGGAACGCGACGCCCTGTCTCTAAAATCGCTTCCTTCCCCCGTCTCCCCGGCGAAGGCCGGGGCCCAGGTGAAACCCACGAGCCACCCCGGATGAATCTGGATCCCGGCTTTCGCCGGGAAGACGGGCCTTGGAGGTCTGTTCATTGCGCGGCGAACACGCCCTAAACCATCACGCCGCCGTTGAAGGTCATCCGCCCCTGGTTCCAGAACGGCAGGGCCAGGGTCAGGCCGAGCAGCAGTTCGAACACCAGGCCGCCGACATTGAACGGCGTGCGCGTCGGGTCGGTGAGCAGGGAGATGGCGCGGCCGGCCGAGGCTCCCAGCCAGGCCATGGCCAGGGCGAAGGCCATGGCCGCCCCGACGCTGGGCTGATAGCCGAGGAACAGCGCCGTCGCCCCATGGGCCAGCACCAGCATGCCGCCGAACGCCCGACCCTGGGTGGCGATGTTGACGCTCGCCGCCGGGTCCTCGCCCACCCCCGCCACGCCCAGCATCGGTTGCGGCCGCGCCAGGGTCAGGCCGCCGATGGTTCCGGCGATGACGCAGGCGATCACCGCCAGAAGGATCGACAGGGCGAAACTGGACATGCCCGTTTCCTTCTCACATCAGGCGGGGGCGTGACAGACGGCTTCGACGTTGCGGCCGTCGGGATCGAACACGAAGGCTCCGTAGTAATTGGGGTGGTAGTGGGGCCGCAGGCCCGGACCGCCGTTGTCGCGCCCGCCGGCCGCCAAGGCCGCGGCGTGGAAGGCGTCGACCATGGCGCGGTCGGGCGCGGTGAACGCCACATGCATCGGCCCGGTGGCCGTCTCGCCGCCGCCGATCCAGAAGCTGGGCTTGCCGGCCTGGATGTCGCGGCGGTCCGCCGTCGGGCCATAGCCGAGGAAGGCGAAGGCGCCGGTCTCCTCGGCGCCGACGCTCATCACCACGGTGATGCCCAGCGGGGCCAGGGCGGCGTCGTAGAAGGCCTTGGCGCGATCGAAATCGCTGACCGTCAGGCCGATGTGGTCGAGCATCTCATCCTCCTGGTTCAGGCGGCGTTGGCGGCCTTGTTGGGCGCGCCGCGTTCGCGGGCGGTGATGTAGTCGCGGGTGACGGGAACGGAGTCGATGCGCCGGGTCAGCTGCAGCTGGAACACCATGTGGTCGAGGTGGCGGAAGGCGACCTCGCTGGCCGACAGGTAGAATTCCCACATCCGGGCGAACCGCTCGTCGTACATCGCCACCGCCTCGGCGCGGTGGGCCGCGAAGCGGGCGCGCCAGGCCTTCAGGGTGTCGGCGTAGTGCAGGCGCAGGATCTCGATGTCGCTGACGATCAGGCCGGCCCGCTCGACGAACGGCAGCACCTCCGACAGGGCCGGGATGTAGCCGCCGGGGAAGATGTGCTTGGCCACCCAGGGCTGAGTGATCGACGGGCCTTCCGAACGGCCGATGGAATGGATCACCGCCACGCCGTCCTCGTCCAGCAGCCGCGCCAGGCCGTCGAAATAGGCCTGGTACTGCGGACGGCCGACATGTTCGAACATGCCGACCGAGACGATGCGGTCGAACGGTCCGGCGACGTCGCGATAGTCGAGTAGGTCGAAGCGGGCCCGGTCGGCGACGCCGCGCCGCTCGGCCCGCTGGCGGGCGGTGGCCAGCTGCTCCGTCGACAGGGTGACGCCCTGCACCTGGGCGCCGTAGTCCTCGGCCAGGGTCAGGCCCAGCCCGCCCCAGCCGCAGCCGATGTCCAGCACCTTATGCCCCGGCTCCAGCAGCAGCTTGGCCGCCAGGTGGCGCTTCTTGGCCTGCTGGGCCGCCTCCAGCGACAGGCCGGGTTCGGGGAAATAGGCGCAGGAATATTGCAGGTCCTCGTCGAGGAACAATCGGTAGAACTCCACCGACAGGTCGTAGTGGTGATGGACATTGCGCCGGGCCGAGGCGCGGGCGTTGCGTTGGCGGAGCATGTCGTCCCACCAGCGGTGCAACATGCCGACCCGTCGCGGCGGGCCCTTGCGGCGATTGCGGGCGGAGAGGTCGAGCAGGTCGTGCACCGTCCCCTGCTCCAGGATCAACCGGCCGTCCATATAGGCCTCGCCGACCGCCATGGCGGGATTGGCGGCGATCCTGGCCGCCGTCACCGGGTCGGCGATCGCCAGGCGGATCGGCGGTCCGGAGCCGTCGCCCACCCGCAGGGTCTGGCCCCCCGGCAGGCGCACCGACAGATCGCCCTCGCGGATCATCGAGGACAGCAAACGATTGAGGCTCATGGCGCGCTCCGTCGTCGTTGAATGGATGAGATATGGTTGCCTGCCGCCGCTTTCAAAGCGGTCGCCGCCCTTGACTCCCCTGTCCCGCGCTCCTAATTCCAGCTCGGCGTTGGCACTCGACGGGAGCGACTGCTAACAGCGACGCTCCCCGTGCTGACGAACCTTCATTTAAAACCGTCCCGACGGAGAACCACCAATGAAATTTCGTCCTCTTGGCGACCGCGTCCTCGTGAAGCGCGTCGAAGAAGAACAGAAGACCAAGGGCGGGATCATCATCCCCGACACGGTCAAGGAAAAGCCGCAAGAAGGCACCGTCATCGCGGTCGGCCCCGGCGCCCGCAACGACAAGGGCGACGTCGTCCCCCTGGACGTGAAGGCCGGCGACACCATCCTGTTCGGCAAGTGGTCCGGCAGCGAAGTGAAGGTCGACGGCGAAGACCTGCTGATCATGAAGGAAAGCGACGTCCTGGGCATCGTCGAGAAGTAAATTCTCTTCCGATCCAACGGCTTGACTTCACAACCCCAATTCATGGAGCCTCAACATGGCTGCTAAAGACGTTTATTTCTCTTCGGACGCGCGCGACAAGATGCTGCGCGGCGTCAACATCCTCGCCAACGCGGTGAAGGTGACCCTCGGCCCCAAGGGCCGCAACGTCGTGATCGAAAAGTCCTACGGCGCCCCGCGCTCGACCAAGGACGGCGTCACCGTCGCCAAGGAAATCGAGCTCAGCGACCGCTTTGAAAACCTCGGCGCTCAGCTGATCAAGGAAGTCGCGTCCAAGACCAATGACAAGGCCGGCGACGGCACCACCACCGCCACCGTGCTGGCCCAGGCCATCGTCGTCGAAGGCCTCAAGTCGGTCGCCGCCGGCATGAACCCGATGGACCTGAAGCGCGGCGTCGACAAGGCGGTGCTCAAGGTCGTCGAAGAGATCAAGAACTCGTCGAGGAAGGTCACCACCAACCAGGAGATCGCCCAGGTCGGTTCGATCTCCGCCAACGGCGACAACGAGATCGGCGACATGATCGCCAAGGCCATGGATAAGGTCGGCAACGAAGGCGTCATCACCGTCGAGGAAGCCAAGTCGCTGGAAACCGAACTCGACGTCGTCGAGGGCATGCAGTTCGACCGCGGCTACCTGTCGACCTACTTCATCACCAACGCCGACAAGATGGAGGTCCAGCTCGAGGATCCTCAGATCCTGATCTTCGAAAAGAAGCTTTCCTCGCTGCAGCCCCTGCTGCCGGTCCTGGAAGCGGTGGTCCAGTCGGGCCGCCCGCTGCTGATCATCGCCGAGGACGTCGAGGGCGAAGCCCTGGCCACCCTGGTGGTCAACAAGCTGCGCGGCGGCCTGCGGGTCGCGGCCGTCAAGGCCCCGGGCTTCGGTGATCGCCGCAAGGCCATGCTGGAGGACATCGCCGTCCTGACCGGCGGCCAAGTGGTCTCCGAAGATCTCGGCATCAAGCTCGAGAATGTCTCGCTCGACATGCTCGGCCGGGCCAAGAAGGTCACCATCACCAAGGACGACACCACCATCGTCGACGGCGCCGGCGACAAGGCGGCGATCGAGGCCCGCATCTCGCAGATCAAGGCGCAGATCGAGGACACCACCTCGGACTACGACAAGGAAAAGCTGCAAGAGCGTCTCGCCAAGCTGGCCGGCGGCGTCGCCGTCGTCCGCGTCGGCGGCTCGACCGAAGTCGAAGTGAAGGAACGTAAGGACCGCGTCGACGACGCCCTCAACGCGACCCGCGCGGCCGTGGAAGAAGGCATCGTGGCCGGCGGCGGCGTCGCCCTGCTGAAGGCCTCCAAGGTTCTCGAAGGCTTCACCGGCGACAATGCCGACCAGAACGCCGGCATCGCCATCGTGCGCCGCGCCCTGCAGGCCCCGATCCGCCAGATCGCCGAAAACGCCGGCGTCGAAGGCTCGATCGTGGTCGGCAAGGTCCTGGAGAACCCCTCCCCGACCTTCGGCTTCAACGCCCAGACGGAAGAATATGTCGACCTGATCGCGGCCGGCGTCATCGACCCGGCCAAGGTGGTCCGCACCGCCCTGCAGAACGCCGCCTCGGTCTCCGGCCTCCTGATCACCACGGAAGCCGCGATCGCCGAAGCGCCGAAGAAGAACGCCGGCGCCCCCCCGATGGGCGGCGGCGGCGGCATGGGCGACATGGACTTCTAAGGTCCGAAAACACGGCGGATCGCGGAATTCCGCAGTCCG